>DATHNV010000337.1:0-2503 GCA_035485615.1 Acidimicrobiales bacterium | reverse complement strand
GGAGTTCGTGGCACTAGCTGACGAGATCGCGGCCGCCGTCGTGGCCGACGGGGATCAGTCCGTGGCTCATTTCAAAGAGAACATCGACACGATGCTCACGACCCTCAAGGAGAACATCTCCATCGGTCGGGTCTATCGACTTGAGGCCGGCCCGGGTGAAGTGATCGACACCTACCAGCACATTCAGGCCAATCGGGGCGTGAATGCGGTCATCGTGGTCGTCAAGGGCGCGAGCGAAGAAGTGGCGCACGAACTGACTCTCCACATCGCTTTCGCCAAGCCCGAGTACCTCAGTCGCGAGGACGTGCCCGCGGCCGCGGTGGAGGCCGAGCGAAAGACCATCGAAGAGATCACGCGCAACGAGGGCAAGCCCGAAGCCGCGATTCCCAAGATCCTCGAAGGTCGACTCAATGGTTGGTACAAGGACCGCGTCCTCTTGGATCAGCCCTACGTACAAGACGAAAAAGAAACGGTGGCTCAGTTCTTGAAGGGTGCGACGATAACGGCGTACGCTCAAGTAGTCATCGGGGGATAGGACAATCGTGCGTCGGATGGTGTTAAAGCTCTCGGGCGAAGCGCTGGCTTCGGCCGCGAGCGACGAAACCATTGATGCATCCACGGTGGACTTTCTGGCGATCGAGATCGCCGCGGCCATGGAACGTGGCGGGCTGGAGCTCGCGGTGGTGGTCGGCGGTGGCAACATCTGGCGCGGCGCGACGGGCGAGCTCGCCGGGATGAATCGGGCGAACTCCGATCTCATGGGCATGTTGGGCACGGTGATCAACTCGCTCGCCTTGCAGGACGCGATTGAGAACCACGGACGTGCGACGCGCGTCATGTCGGCGATTGACATGAACCAGGTCGCCGAGCCCTACATTCGCCGTCGCGCGGTTCGCCACCTGGAAAAAGGCCGCGTCGTGATCTTCGCCGCCGGCATGGGCAACCCCTACTTCACCACCGACACGCCCGCCGCCCAGCGCGCGGCCGAAGTCGAAGCCGAGATTGTCCTTAAGGGTACGCACGGCGGTGTCGACGGTGTCTACGACGAGGACCCGCGCGTGAACCCGAAGGCCAAGAAGTTCGACGAGATCTCCTTTGACGACGTGATCGCCAAGAACCTGCGCGTCATGGACATGACTGCGATCACGTTCTGCAAAGACAACAATCTGCCCATTCGCGTCTTCGACCTGATGGCTGAGGGGAACCTCGGGCGCGCCCTCGACGGTGAGCCCGTCGGTACGCTGGTGAAGTAATGGAGAACGAACTCGTTGACTTGGTGATGGACGACACGCGCGAAAAAATGGCGCGTGCGATCGAGCACCTCAAGGTCGAGTTCGCCACCGTTCGCACCGGTCGCGCAACTTCGTCGCTCGTCGACGGCTTGCTTGTCGAGTACTACGGCACCGAGACGCCACTCAAGCAACTCGCGAACTTCTCAGTGCCCGAGCCGCGCCTGCTCGTCGTCTCGCCGTTCGACAAGGCGTCGATTCCCGCGATCGAAAAGGCCATCGGCAACGCGAATCTCGGCCTCACGCCCTCGAGCGACGGTCAGGTCATTCGACTGAACTTTCCCGCACTCACCGAAGAGCGCCGTCGCGACTTCGTCAAGATCGTCAAGACCAAGGCCGAAGAAGGTCGCGTGGCTCTGCGTGGCGTGCGGCGTCACGCGCGTCAGGAACTTGAAAACTTGGAGAAGGAAGAGAGTCTCTCGAGTGACGACATCGAGCGACTCGAAAAGATCTTGGACAAGATGACCCACGACGAAGTCGCCGTGGTCGATGAGCTGTTGGCTCACAAGGAGCAGGAACTTCTTGAAGTCTGACGACGACGGCACGTACGAGGACGAACCCACCGGACAGTTCCCGGTGGCGAGTTCGAGTGACCCTCGCGTCACGATCACTGGAGCCGAGATTGCGTCCGAGATCGTCGACGACGCACCGGTGGTCGATCCCGATACGTTGTTGCCCCACTGGACTGACGCGCCCACAGGTCAGGTGCCGATTGTCGTGGCGCGCGAGAGTTCCAAAGACGATGACCCGTGGTCTGCGGTGCCCGCTCCTGCCTGGCGCGAGGGCGAGGCCGACTGGGTCGCCCACGAGGGGCAGTTCGACGCGTCATTCCTCGCGGGCGAGGCCAAAGTCGACGACTCGCGGCCCTGGGAGTTCAACCTGAGCGTCGAGGAGGTCGACGACGAGCCGGTCGCCGAAGCGCCTCGTCCGGAACCCCAGCGCGAACAGCGCACGCGCCAGCGCGTGACCCACAACCCCTTGGCGGGGCGGGCAGTTCGCCAGACCTCGAACAGCGTGTCACTCGCCACCATGACCGGCGTCGGGCTGGCGATTGTGGTCTTTGGGGTCTTTTTCGCGGGCCCCCTCGCGCTCAGCGTGCTCGTTCTCATCGCCCTCGCCCTCGCCGCCGCCGAGGCCTTCGCCGGATTTCGCAGCGTCGGCGCGCACCCGGCGACGATTCTCGGAATCGCAGCCGTCCTCACGCTGGGGATCGC
>DATHNV010000336.1:0-3132 GCA_035485615.1 Acidimicrobiales bacterium | reverse complement strand
GAGATCGCCGAGGCCCGCGCGTTCGAGGTTCGCTCGGGCGACGCCCGCGTGCTTGTCGCTGAGTTCGAGGGTCACGAGACGTCCATCGCCCGGCAAGGCACGCGCCAGCGAGATGGCGCTGTATCCACCCAGTGTGCCGATCTCAAGAATTCGTCGCGAACCGCTCATCCGTGCGAGCAGTTCGAGCATCTTTCCCTGAGTGGTGGACACGGCAATGTGCGGCAGACCCGCCGAGTCGCTGTCGGTGAGCGCGCTCGAGAGCGCCGCGTCGTCCAGTGAGAGCAGCTCTGCCACGTACTCGTCAACTTCAGTCCATCGATCGTCATCCATGCGCTCAGTATTCCAGATGACCACGCACGGGCTACTAAAAAACTGGAAGTGAAATCTCGGGTTCATTGAACCGACATTCACTTTGTCCGTAGTACCTTGAAGCGAGCACGTGCACCTGACGGAGCGACGTACGAGGCCGCGACGAGAGCGAGGAGCGGGTGAGCGAATCCGAAGACCTCCAGGACCTATCGGTCCCGGTCCCAATGGTGCAGTCGATCGTGATCGAAGAACGTCGGCGCTTCCGCGATGCCGAGCTCGTGGGTCACGCCGGTTCGTGGGATTGGGACATCACGAGCGGGGTCATCTCCTGGTCCGACGGCCTCTTCGCGTTGCACGGACTCGATCCCACGACGTTCGAGGGTGGGTACGACCAGGCCGCCTCGCGAGTGCACGAGGACGATCGCCGCCTCGTCGATGACGTGATGGCCGCGTGTCGACTCGACGACACCGCGCGGCAGTTTCGGTATCGCATTTACCGGGTCAAAGACGGAGAGATTCGGTGGTTCGACTCGCGCGCCCAGGGCGTCTTCCACGAGGGACGCCTGGTTCGACTCACGGGGGCGGTGGCCGACGTCACCGAACGGGTGCTGGCCGAAGCGGCGGTCGCCGAGACGAACCGGTTCCTCCAGGCGGTGCTGGCCACGTCGCCTGACTACACATTCATCATCAACCTTCGTACCGGAGAGTTGGTCTATGGGTCGTTGGACAACGGACTGGGCTGGAGCAGCGAGGAGTTCTCGGAACTCGTTGCCGCACCCGACAAGCCCCTGGTCCATCCCGATGACCTCGAAGCCCTGCTCGCGATGATTGATGAGTCCACGCGACTGGGTGAAGGCCAGTATCTGCAGATGCGCTGTCGACTTCGCGACGCCGAGGGACAGTGGGTGTGGGTCAGTCGCACGGTCGTTCCGTTTCGACGAGACGAAGCGGGCGAGGTTGTCGAGGTTCTCGGAATCGTGCGCGATATTGACGAACTGGTGAGGGCCGAGGAGATCGTGTTACACGGAGCCCTTCACGATGTGCTCACCGGCCTGCCCAATCGCGCTCTTCTGATGGACCGGCTCGAAGCGGCCCTTAAGCGCTCGGTCAGAGAAAAACGAGACATCGGGGTCCTGTACTGCGACCTCGATGGCTTCAAGGAGGTGAACGACTCCGCCGGTCACGCCGCGGGTGACGCGATACTCGTCGAGGCCGCTGGGCGCCTGCTGGGAGCGGTGCGCGAAGGGGACACGGTGGCGCGACTCGGTGGGGACGAGTTTGTGGTGATCGTCGAGCCCTGGAATCGCGAGACCCGCACGAACCTTGCCACGGGCTCGGTTCTTAGTGTCGAAGTGGCGAATCGTATTCTTCGCTCGATGTCGCGCCCCTTCGAGATGATCGGTGCGAACCATGAGATCTCGGCGAGTGTGGGAGTCGCGGTGTCGAGCGCCGACGCCACCGGCACATATTCGGACCGGGCGACGAAATTGATCGACGCGGCGGATCAGGCCATGTACGAGGCGAAGAACGCGGGCAAGAACCGACTGGCCCTTTACTCGGGGTCGTAAGTGACGGTTGGCGCGGCCGAGCTGTGAGCAAATGGCTTTATCGACGTCCTTGTCCGATGCCAGGAAATCGCAAAGCGCTTCGGTAGTGTCTTACGATGTCCACCGATCGGTACTCGCACGGACATCACGAATCCGTTTTGAGAAGCCATCGCTGGCGAACGGCGGAGAACTCCGCCGCGTTTTTGCTGCCACATCTGCGCCGTACCATGAGCGTGCTGGACGTGGGGTGCGGTCCCGGAAACATAACGGCGGGTCTCGCGCGCAAAGTCGATCACGGTTCGATTATCGGCGTCGACATCGAACAGTCGGTGATCGACATTGCCAACGCGGAACAGTCGCCCAAAGCGTCCAATCTCCGCTTTGAGGTCGGCGACGTCTATCGTCTGGATTTTCCTGACGAACACTTCGACGTCGTCTACGCGCACCAACTCCTTCAGCACGTCGGTCGGCCCGTGGCAGCGTTAGAAGAGATGCGTCGCGTTCTCAAGACAGGTGGACTGCTGGCCGTGCGCGACGGGGACTACGGCGCCTTCGCCTGGTATCCAACGGATGAGGTGCTGGATCGATGGATGGCCCTGTACCACGAGCTCACCACGCGCAACGGCGCCCAGGCGGACGCCGGGCGGCGCCTCAAGGCGTGGGCTCGCGCGGCGGGATTCGAGTCGGTCGTCGAGACGTCGTCCAACTGGACGTTCCAGAGCGACGAGGAGCGCGCGTGGTGGGGCGGCCTGTGGGCCGACCGGGTTCGCGAGAGTGAGTTCGCCGCCCAGTGCCTCGAGTACGGATTAAGCGACCGCGACGAACTTGAGGCGATCGCCGACGCCTTCCTGCGATGGAGCATCGATCCCGACGGCGTCTTCCTCGCGGTGAACGGCGAGGTTCTGGCTCGCCGCTAGTCCACGTGCCGACACCACACCAGAAGGTCGCCGTCGTGCGCGTCACGACGCTCGCCCACCTGTTCAAAGCCCGACTTTCGTAACACCGTCTGACTCGCCACGTTCTGCACGGTGGTTTCGGCGTACAGATCCAGCGACCGACCGGCGACGATGTCGAGCAGTTGGGCGAGGGCCGCACTGGCCACGCCTCGACCCCACTGACTGCGCACGACGCCGTAGCCGATCTCGGCCGTGTTGTCGGGCGAGGGCGCTCCCTTGAAACCAATCGTTCCCGCGATCAGCCCGTCCACGACGATCAGCCACGACGCTGACCAAGGCTCGTGAGCGTCGGCCTCGAAGCGCGACATCTGGAGGCCCGC
>DATHNV010000335.1:0-2082 GCA_035485615.1 Acidimicrobiales bacterium | reverse complement strand
ATCAACTCACCGCTCGTCGTCAACGCCGCCGCGCCGACGCTCACGCGTGAGTACGGAGCGTAGGAGCGCCGGGTCGCCTCGCGGGCCATGGCGCGCAAGGTATCCCAGTCAATCGCAGGGGTGCCCGTCATGTTTCTCACTGTACACTTTGCGCTCTGTGAACAATTTGTCTAGCTCTTCTCTCGTCACGTCCGAAGAAGTTGCCACCGCGCTGAGCGAGAATCGTGCGGTCGTCGCCCTCGAGACAACAATCATCGTCCAAGGTCTGCCCGCGCCCGTAAACCTCGAGGTCGCACGCGCCTGCGAGGCGGCGGTGCGATCAAGTGGCGCGACACCGGCCACGATCGGACTCTTCAACGGTTGTGTGGTGGTGGGCCTGACCATTGATGAGCTCGAGCAGCTCGCCGACCCGCAGCGCCGTTCGGCCAAACTGTCGGCGCGCGATCTTGGCGTGGCACTGGCGACGGGCGCCGACGGCGCCACGACCGTGGCGGGCACGATCGCGGTGGCGCACCGAGCGGGCATCTCGGTGATGGCGACCGGCGGACTAGGGGGCGTGCACCGTGACGCCTCGAGCAGTTTCGATGAGTCAGCCGACTTGGCGACCCTCGCTCGGACGTCGGTTCTCGTCGTGGCCTCGGGGGTGAAGTCGATCCTCGACATCGGCGCGACGCTCGAGCGTCTGGACACCCTGGGCGTTCCGGTGGCCGGGTACCAGACCCGCCAGTTCCCCGGGTTCTATTTACGTGAGAGCGGCTTCGCGCTCGACTGGGCGCTGGCGAGCGCGAACGAAGCCGCGGCCGCGTTCGTGGCGCATCGCCAGTTCTCACCGAGTGGATTTCTCGTCGCCAACCCCGTGCCGCAGGACCATGAGCTGGATCGCGCCCTGCATGACGCGGCGCTCGAGAACGCTCTCTCGGTCGCCCGAGCGAAGCGCGTCACGGGCAAAGACGTGACGCCGACTTTGCTGTCGGAGTTCGCCCGTCACACCCAGGGCGTGAGCGTGCAAGTGAATCGCGAATTGGTCGTCAATAACGCGCGCCTCGCGGGAGAGATCGCTACGTCCCTCGCGTCGCTGTGACGAGTCGAGTCGTCGTGATCGGCGACGTCATGCTCGACGTGGTCGTACGTCCACTGACTGGCCTCGCGCCCACCAGTGACACGGCGTCGCACATTCGTGTCGGGCGAGGCGGTTCCGCCGCGAGTGTGGCCCTGGCGGTCGCCCGCAGTGGACACGACGTTCGTTTTCTTGGGGCCGCCGGGAATGACGGCTCGGCGCAACTCGTGCGCGCGGCTCTGGGGCGCGACAGCGTTCGGGTTGAACTCGAGTTGGTCGATGCGCCCACCGGCACCGTGGTCGCGGTAGTGGGAGACAACGCGCAGCGCGCCATGCTCACCGACCGAGGGGCGAATTCCTTGTTGAGCGAGTCGTTTGTGATGAGCCAACTGACGGATTCCTTTGAGCATCTCCACGTCTCGGGTTACCTCTTGCTCGACCCGTCCACGCGCGCCGTGGCGGTATCCGCGTTGGCCCTCGCCAGGAGCCGTGGGGCCACGACGTCGATCGACGTGTGTTCGGTGGAGCCCCTACGAGTACTGACGCCGCCCGTGTTTCTCGAGGCCGCCCGCGGGGCCACCTATCTGTTCGCGAACGAAGAAGAAGCCCTCACGCTGAGTGGCCAGGACGAAGCGGCGAGCGCGCTTGAGTTTCTTTCCGCGCGTTTCGACGAAGTCGTCGTCACGCGTGGAGCTGCCGGGGCGATGGCCGCGCGCGGCGAGACGCGCGCTGAGGCCGCCGGTCTCGAGGTGGTGGCACTGGATACGACGGGCGCGGGGGACGCCGCGACCGGCGCGTACCTCGCTGCACGGTTGCGCGGAGACTCGATGGAGGTCGCTCTGGGTGCGGCGATGGTCGCCGGCGCGAGTGTGGCTCTAGCGGTCGCCCGCAGTAGACACGACGTTCGTTTTCTGGGGGCCGCCGGGAATGACGGCTCGGCGCAACTCGTGCGCGCGGCTCTGGAGCAGGACGGCGTTCGCGTTGAACTCGAGTTGGTCGATGCGCCCACCGGCACCGTGGTCGCG
>DATHNV010000334.1:0-3427 GCA_035485615.1 Acidimicrobiales bacterium | reverse complement strand
CTGCGCGCGGTGATGGGTCGCTTCCGCGATGCGCTGCGCCAGCACCAGGGGGACATCAACCGCCTGAATGTCTATCCCGTGCCCGACGGCGACACCGGCACCAACATGGCCCTCACCATCGAATCGGTGGTCACGGCCCTGGCGGAGCTGGACGAAAATGCGCCCCTGGGCGAGGTCGCCGCCACGATCGCCAAGGGCTCGCTCATGGGCGCGCGGGGCAACTCTGGCGTCATTTTGTCCCAGTTATTGCGCGGTCTGGTGGGGTCATTTCCCGCGCGCGGCGAGATCGCGGCTCCCCAGATCGCCGGGGCCCTGGCGCACGCCGATGTACTGGCGCGTCAGGCAGTCCTGCGCCCGGTGGAAGGCACCATCCTGTCGGTCGCCCGGGCGGCGGCCGAAGGGGCGGGCGAGCACC
Source organism: Acidimicrobiales bacterium (assembly GCA_035485615.1). Lineage (GTDB taxonomy): Bacteria > Actinomycetota > Acidimicrobiia > Acidimicrobiales > RAAP-2 > RAAP-2. The sequence goes on along the minus strand of DATHNV010000334.1, from coordinate 3,012 downwards.
AAGAGTCGCTAGCGGATCTGTCGCGCGGGGCGCGTGACGCGGCGAAGGTCGCCCTCGCCAAGACCCCCGAACAGCTCGAGGTCTTGCGTCAGGCGGGAGTCGTCGACAGCGGAGGGACCGGGTTGGTCCTGCTCTTTGATGCGATGTGTCACGAGTTCGCCGGCGACGAATTACCCGTCGCACCCAGCGCGGAGTCGATCGACGTACACGTGCACGAGGTTCCCAGCGAATCCGCACTTGGTGAACTGCGCTACGAGGTCATGTACCTGCTTGACGCCGACGACGCGAAGATCCCCGCCTTTCGTGAAGTCTGGGCCGGGTTGGGTGACTCGATCGTCATCGTTGGTGGTGAGGGTCTCTATAACTGTCACATCCACACCGATGAGATTGGCGCTGCCATCGAGGCGGCCCTCGACGCCGGTCGACCGCGTGAGATTCGCGTGACCGACCTCACGGAGCAGGTGATCGAAGAGCGCTGGGTGCGTGAGGCGACTGCCCTGTCCGACCACGAGCCCACGACTCCGGTGCCCTCCACTGCGGTCGTCGCCGTGGTGGTGGGCGAGGGAGTCGGGCGGATCTTTCGCTCGCTGGGAGCGCGCCGACTGGTACTGGGCGGTCAGTCGATGAACCCCTCGACCAGCGAGCTCGTAGACGCGGTACTGGCGACAGGCTCCAAGCAGGTCGTCATCCTGCCCAACAACAAAAACATCACCCCCGTCGCGGCCCAGGTGAACGATTTAGTCGACGTCGACGTGGCGGTCGTGCCGACGAGTTCGATCGTCGAAGGATTCGCCGCTCTGCTCGCCTACGACCCCGACGCGTCGCTGGAAGGAAACCTAGAGGCGATGCGCACCTCGGCGGGGAGTGTCGTCGCGGGTGAGGTGACCCGCGCGGTGCGCGAGACGATGACCGACGCGGGCTTAGTGCACGAGGGCGACTGGATTGGCCTCGGGCAAGGCGGCGTACTCGCCATCGCTGACTCGATCGCCGGGGCGGCGAATGAACTGTTGGAGCGTCTCATTACGCCCGCGCACGAACTGCTCACGATCATCGAAGGTGAGGGCGCCACTCCCGCCAATACTCGTCGCATCACGGAGTTCCTCGCTCAGGAGCACCCCAACGTCGCGCCCGAAGTCCACCACGGCGGCCAGCCGCTCTACCCCTATTACTTCGGTCTCGAGTGAGTGAGACGAGCGGACGACGACTTCGCCAGCTGGGCGACGTTCCGGTCACGAAGTTGCATCGCATCGGGGAGAAACGCTCGGCCGCCTTGGCCACTCTCGGTATCGACAACGTTTTTGACCTTCTGACCGTCTATCCCCGTCGCTACATCGACCGCACCCACCAGGTCGACCTCAGCGACCTTTCAATCGGGGACGAGGCGGCGATCTTCGCCGAAGTCACCCGGGTGTCGAGTCGCCGTACTCGACAGGGAAAGGCCATGGTGGACGTGACCGTCAGTGATGGCGACGAGTCGATCAAGATCGTCTTCTTCAACCAGGCGTGGCGCGAGCGCCAACTACCCGTGGGGGTCCAGGCCCTCTTTTTCGGCAAAGTGGGCGACTACAAAGGGGCGCGCCAGATGGCCAATCCCGTCGTGGACGTCATCGTCGGGGCGACCGGTGAAGAGCGAGACCCTTCGCGGGTTCTTCGCGTGGCCGCCATCTATCCCGCCTCGGGCAAGGCGGGCATCACCAGTTGGGAGATGGGCGGGTTCGTCGAGGAGTCGTTGGGTCGAGCCGGTTTTCTGTTCGACCCCCTGAGCGATTCCCAGCGTGAAGCACTCGATCTGGTCGACCGCAACAGTGCCTTCCGGGACATTCACCTGCCCGCCAACTTCGGCGACCAACATCCGGCTCGACGGCGATTGGCCTTCGATGAACTGCTTCGTCTGCAGGTCATTCTCGCTCTGCGGCGTCGGCGCCTCGAAGAGTCGGCGGCGGGTATCCGCCATGCTCTCATCGACGCGGACCTCGACACCGCGCCGGGATCCCTGGTGAGTGAGAACGACTCCCTCGTGCGCCGCTTTCTCGCCCAGCATCGTTTTGCCCTCACCTCGGCCCAGCGACGCGTGCTGTCCGAGATCTGGTCGGACTTAGAGGGGCCGCTACCGATGCACCGCCTCTTGCAGGGCGACGTGGGTTCGGGCAAGACGCTCGTCGCGGTGACGGCCATGCTGGGCGTACTCGAAGGCGGACGTCAGAGCGTGCTCATGGCGCCGACCGAAGTGCTGGCCGAACAACATCTCGCGTCGCTGCGCCGAGACCTCGCCGGGCTCTACGTGAAGGACGAAACCGTGTTGTCGGGCGAGCGCGAGGTCACCGTGCAGTTGCTCACGGGCCGCGTGCGGGCGAAAGACCGTCAAGCGACGATCGACGGACTGCAGTCAGGTGCGGTCGACATCGTGGTGGGCACCCACGCCCTGCTCAGTGACGACGTGCGCTTTCGCGCGCTCGGACTGATCGTTATTGACGAGCAGCACCGCTTCGGGGTCGAGCAGCGCTCGCGTCTGTCCGAACAGGGTCGCGAGCGTTCCGACGAAGGAGCGGACCCCGACTTGCTGGTGATGACCGCCACGCCGATTCCTCGCACGGCCGCCATGGTGCTCTTCGGCGACCTCGACGTGTCGGTCGTGGACGAGCTTCCCGCGGGTCGCCGGGCGATCGCCACGACCTGGGCGCGCGAGGACGACGAGGTCACCGCGTGCTGGCAGCGCGTGCGCGATGAGGTGGCCCAGGGACACCGCGCCTACGTCATCTGTCCGTTGGTCGAGGGCTCGGATCGTGTGGAAGCGACGAGTGCGGTGGAGGAACGAACGCGTCTGGCCACTCACGAACTCCGTGGCCTGGCGCTGGGTCTGCTGCACGGCCAGATGAAGAGCGACGAGAAGGAACTCGTGATGGCGCAGTTTCGATCCGGCGAGATCGACGTGTTGGTAGCGACGGTCGTGGTGGAAGTCGGCGTCGACGTCCCCGAAGCCAGTGTCATCGTGATCGAAGACGCCTGGCGCTT
>DATHNV010000333.1:0-2313 GCA_035485615.1 Acidimicrobiales bacterium | reverse complement strand
CGGCTGATCTCGGCCGTGGCCGCATCCTCCATTAGGTCGTGAATCGCAGCCGCGCCCACGCCGGACAACCATGACACGATGTAGCGGACGCCCACGTCAATGTTGGTGCGAAGCCCGACCGGTGTCACCCCGTCCTCGGGGTACTCGATGCCGAGCAGGTCCGCAGCCTCGACGTGCACATCGGGACGCTGACGGTTCAGTTGGTTCGGGTTGTCGCCCAAAACCTCGTCGAACTCCGAGCGCGCCACGCTCACCAGATCGGGGTGGGCAACCCACGTGCCGTCAAAGCCGTCGCCCGCTTCGCGTTGCTTGTCGTCGCGGACTTTGGCCAGGGCCGCTTCGGTCACCGCAGGCTTATGGCGATTGGGGATGAAGGCGGACATCCCGCCAATCGCGTAGGCGCCCCGTTGGTGACACGTCTTGACGAGTAGCTCGGAGTACGCGCGCATGAAGGGGGTCGTCATCGTCACCGCACTGCGCTCGCGCATCACGAAGGCCTTGTCGTCGTGGAACCGCTTGGAGATGCTGAAGATGTAGTCCCAGCGCCCCGCGTTGAGCCCGGTGATGTGATCGCGCAGCTCGTACAGGATCTCGTCCATCTCGAAGGCGGCCGTGATCGTCTCGATGAGGACGGTGGCGCGGATCGCTCCGTGTTCGAGTCCCAAGGACTCTTCGCTAAAGCTCATCACCTCGTCCCACAGCCGCGCCTCAAGGTGACTTTCGAGTTTGGGCAGGTAGTAGTACGGGCCAAAGCCACGCTCGAGAGACGTCTTGGCGTTGTGGAACGCGTAGAGACCGAAGTCGAAGAGACTGGCCGAGATCGGCTGGTCATCGATCAGGAAGTGCTTCTCGGGCAGGTGCCACCCTCGAGGTCGCACCACGAGGGTGGCGAGATCGCCCTCGGGTCGCAGGCGGTATGTCTTTTCGGGCGTCGCGAACTCGATCTCGCCTCGCACCGCATCGATGAGGTTCAGCTGGCCCTCGATGACGTTGTGCCAGGTCGGGGAGTTGGAGTCCTCAAAGTCCGCCATGAAGACCTTGGCCCCCGAGTTGAGCGCGTTGATCATCATCTTGCGCTCGACCGGTCCCGTGATTTCGACTCGTCGATCGACCAACCCTGCCGGTGCCGACCTCACGCGCCACTCGCTGTCACGAATCTCGAGGGTCTCGGGAAGAAAATCTGGTCGCTCGCCCGCGTCAAAACGGGACTGGCGAACGCGTCGTTCGGCCAATAGCTCGGCCCGCATGCCTTCGAATCGGTCGTGCAGGGCCACAATGAAGTCGACCGCCCACGGTGTCAGAACCGTGTCGACACCATGATGCGGAGCAATCGAGAGATTCCTAGTAACGAACATAAAGACGATTATTTCCGACGTTCAGGCACAGAGACAAATGAAGAAGTGCATTACTTGTCACTTAGGGCGAAATATGGAAAAATATTCGACATGAGCCTCGCGGCAGAGCCAATGGACACTTTCGTATTTGGTCAGCGCTTACGTCACCTGCGCAAGCGAGCGGGTCTCACCCTTGGCCAACTGGCCGAGGCAGTGGGCTCATCGCCCTCGTACCTGTCGCAACTGGAAAACGGCCACCGTGAGCCGCGGCTCTCGACGGTCAATCAACTCGCTGCCGCGTTGGGTTGTCGGCCCGCCGAGCTCTTGAGTGCCGCGGCGCCCAATCGACGCGCCGAACTCGAAGTGGCGCTCGCACACATTCAAGATGACCCGGCGTATCGCGATCTCGGACTGCCCTACCTCAAGGCGTCCCCGCGCCTGGACGCAGCCGCGCTGGAGCACGTCGTGGCGCTCTACCATCGCGTGCGGGAACTCTCCGACGGCGTGCCGTTGAACGATGCGCCGCCCGTCGCACGTCTCAACACCAGCGGAGCGCGCGCCGCCAACGCCGCGTTACGTGATGAGATGCGACGTCGCGACAACTACTTCGAAGAGATCGAACACGTGGCCACGGCTGCGCTCGACGCGGTGGGCTACTCGGGTCCGGGTGCGGTGTCGGAACGTCAACTGACGGACGCGGCGGCGCACTTCGGCTACACCATCTCGCGTGTGCAGGGCATGCCCCGCTCTGCTCGCTCCATCACCGACACCGAGAACAAGATCATCTACGTGCCCCAGCGCAACGCCACCGGCGGCACTCGCTCGTCTCGGTCAGTGATCGCCCAGACCCTCGGGCACTTTGCACTCGGTCACGATGCGCCGGGCGACTTTGAGACATACGTGCGCCAGCGAGTCGAGGCCAACTACTTCGCCGGAGCCCTGCTCGCGCCCGAACGCGCCGTTGTCTCGGTGCTGGGTG
>DATHNV010000332.1:0-4017 GCA_035485615.1 Acidimicrobiales bacterium | reverse complement strand
GTGGAGGGTCAACCGTATGTCTGCACCGGTCCCGAGTCGTCCAGCCATGACGACTGGCCCGCCTATACCACTACCGCCTCGCCCGTCGCCGGCCCTGGGGTGAAGCAGTCACTGCTGGGCGAAGTCCACCGCGCGGGTGTCGGCGAGCAGGTGACCTACAACGGACACCCGCTGTACCTGTTTGACGAAATTCCCGGCATCCCCACGGGAGAGAACTGGGACGAGCCGAGCGTGCCCGCGGACCACGGCATGTGGTGGCTGTTGTCGCCCAACGGCGTGGCGCTGGGATCCGAAGGCGTTCTCGCGACGGTGACGATCAAGGGCCACACCTATCTCGGCACGCAGGCCCTCGATGGCGGCGGCGTGATCACCGTGCCCGTGTACGCCTACTCAGGCGGTACCTCCTGCACGGGGCAGTGCGCGGTCGACTTCCCTCCGCTGTACGCGCAAGGATCCCCCGGACTCGCTAGTGGACTGAGCGGGACGAGTGGACTCGTCACCCGAGCAGATGGTTCCCAACAGCGGACCTGGAATGGCAAGGCGCTCTACGTCTTTGGTAACGAAGGCCTGGCGATCGGTGCAAACGGACTGAGCGTCGCGGGTAGTGGGAGCGGACGCAAAGAGTCAGGCGGAACATTCGCGCTCATTCCGGCGTAAACCGCCTCGATCGTTCACCCCATCGTGAGCGCCACTCGTGGACGAATGGTTCCGATCAGTAGACTCGTTTGAGTTTCGAGAGAAACGCGGGCGTAGTTCAGCGGCAGAACATCAGCTTCCCAAGCTGAGAACGCGAGTTCGATTCTCGTCGCCCGCTCCAAACGTCTGATCTGAGAGATCCGGAGGGGTTCGTGAGTTCACGTCCAATATTTGAGACGCTCTCCTCGAGATCAAATCACCGGGTCACACGTGGCGCCCTGGCCATCGGGAGCGCCGTTTTAGTCTCCTTGTTCGTCACCTTCATCCCTCCCGTCGCAGGAGCAAATTCAGCCCCATGGCAAGACTCCACCTTGCACGTCGTGGGTGGGCCCATCGTCGAGGGCGACGCCGTCCTGGTCTTGAATGTCACCCCACAGCACGTGCTGGAGCTCTCCGCCGTCAGTCCTGCCAACGGCAGGGTGATGTGGAGCCATCCATACTCCCCTTCACAGATCACGATTGGAGCCGCCTTTTCACCCGTTGCTATTGGCAACGTCGCCCTCGACCTCGCCCCCGCGGCAGCCCTCAGCAATCCCGTCGTTCAACCTGAGGGCATCGACGTCGACACCGGCAAGGTGCTGTGGAAGTTCAAGGATCCCCTCGACGCCACCGACGCACCAGTGGTCTGTGCCGACAGCGCGTTCTTTTGCTTTCCGGCTTTCGCTTCCGGCAACAAGACGGACCTCGTGGCCTTCAGTCCGCAGACAGGCGCACTCGTCGGAGCAGTCGCGGGCCCGTATCGAAACGTCGGCACCGCAGTTCCCGGGTTACCGAACAACAGCACCTTGTGGCAAACCGACGCAACAACTGAAACTCTGATGCAAACGTCGTCCGTCGAAAAGCCGCTGTGGTCGCACACGGTCGCCAGTCTGTTTGGCGGTGACAGGTATAGCGCGAATGACGGCTACGACTTCATCGAGACAAACAACTTGGACATCGGATCAGTGGGGGTCCAACCCGTCGGGAAGACGGAGTCGCTCAGTGAGTTCGAAAATGTGGGAATCGATGCCAGTGATGGCGTGGTCAAGTGGCGCGCGCCAGGATCAATCTTCTGCGGCGGAACATTGCAGTTTCTCCTCCCGCTTGTCAATTGCCGGTTCACGGGCGTCATGAGTTTCTCTGGCCGAACCGCCAACTTCGGCCGCGCAACGCTCGCGCTGGCGGGAATTTCGACGAGTACCGGAAAGCCGACATGGTCACAGCCAGTCAAAGATGTTCAGTCGCTGTCAACCGGAACGGGCATTGCCTTTAGCGACACGTCGCACGTCGTGGTGCAGACGCCAGGAGGGGACTGGAAGTTACTCGACGTGCAAAACGGTCAGTTGTCCTCGATTTCGCCGCACAGCGCGTTTTGGTGCGAGGAGATTCCGTCGTATCAAGTCGCTGCCATCCAGGGCGAATCGGGCAGCGGGCAGCGCACGAGCGAGCCTGTCTATGTCGGCTGCACGAAAACAGGTAAGGTCACCCAGGACGTTCCGTCGACGACCCCAGTTACCGTTGGCGTCGCGGTGGACAACGTATTTATCTGGCCCACGCCAGATGGACTACGAGGCCATCACGTGAATTGACCGGATGGCGCGATGCGAAGTATCGCTTCCTTCAGTCGCTCGGAGCTCCCGTGATGAACGGGTCAACCGCTGTGACCCATTGCCAATGCATTCGAGCGTGATCGGCGTTGGCCCCGAGGACGCCGCCGAGAGTCCCATCGGCCCACGGAGCACCTTCAAGACGTTCCTCCAACTGCTCGTCCGAAAGTTGGGCCAACAACTGCAGAGTCGCGCTGCGGGCATCAGCCGTCAGGGCCACGGCAGTAGAAAACGAATCGTTATGGTGATCGAGCTGATACCGATCGGTCATCGCGTGGACGACGGCCCCGATCTGCTCTCGAGTACGTCTCGCGCCACTCTCGTCCTCGAGCAGCCCCACGGGGTTCTGCTGTCCCACAAGATGACGTCGGATCATCTCGACAAAGTTCCTCTCAACGAGTGCCAAGTGCCCGAAGTGGTCGAGAGCACTCCAGAGATTGTTCGGGTCGTGTTCGCTCTTTGTAAGAGGCCGGTGCAATTGCTCTTCCGATAACTCCGAATAGAGAGCCAGTAGCCAAGTGCGACTCTCGTTCAACCTCGACTCAATCTCTACTCGCCTCATATCTGCCCCTTCCCCTACGCGCCCACGCCGTCTCGGTCACGTTACGCCGAGGTCTATGAAGCGACGCGCGTACCCGGCGCGAGTGGCGAATCTTCGCTCAGCGCTCGAAGGTGATCGAGAGCCGGGATCGCCGCCGCCAAAGTAGCCGTCTCTTCGTCGGTGAGTTTGTCGATCAACTGCGAGAACTCCTCGGCGTTTGCCCGACGTCGTTCGCGTATCAACGCCGATCCGGCCCGCGTCACGGCCACCAGGGCGACCCGCCTGTCACGGGGATCTCCGCGACGCTCGACCAACCCTTGGCGCTCGAGCACCTTGGCCAGCGTGGTCATTGACGGCTGTGTCACTCCTTGGGTGATGGCGAGGTCCGTAATGCGTTGCGGACCCGCTCGGTCCAACGTAAAGAGCGTCGACATGGACGTCAGACTCATGGTGCGCGGGATCTGTCTGACCGCCTCGATGAAGAGGGCGTAGAGAGCGGCCCCCGCGGCGGCCCCTTGCTCAGATCGCGGGGTTCGTGCCATCGGGGCCACTCACTTCCTCATTGGTGCTTGGGCGCGGCCTTTTGGACGTGCGACGCCTGGTGAGCGCCGCGGTGGCCGCGTCGAGAGGGTCAGCTCGTTGGCTCTACCAGGCCGCTCTGAGTGCGAGCGATTAAGCGGGTCGACGTGTGCTCGGTCCGGTCTTCGGCTTGAATTCATATTGACACACTATATTGAGTTTGAATGTAGTTTGTCGAAGGAGTTGAGATTCGCTCAGGAGTGGTCTTGACCACGAACGGCGGATCCGGGAAGGAGCAGGAATGTTGAGCTCACCTATCGCGGAGCATCCGATCGAACACACTGGCGACAAGTCGATTTCACGCCACGTGCGTCGCGCTGAGCATCTCAGTGTTGTGGTTGGCTTTGATGGTTCTGAGGGTGCCCACCGGGCACTTGACGCGGCCGCACTCTTGATCGCGGGTCGCGCCGGGATCCTCGAAATTGTCTTCGTTGTTCACTTGGCGACCGTTCCCGACTTAGCGGTCGATCCGATGTCGGAGTCGCTCAAGGCCTTTGACGAGGCGGCACTCGAGTTCGCCGACGCCGTACGTGATCGACTGGCTGACATCGAGGGCCGCTGGCACTTTCAGCGACGCGACGGCGCTGTCGCCCATGAGCTCATGATGGTCGCCGA
>DATHNV010000331.1:0-2833 GCA_035485615.1 Acidimicrobiales bacterium | reverse complement strand
CACGCGCCACCGAACCCGTGGGTTGGTGCGCTGATCGTGGACGAGCGCGGGGTCATCGTGGGCGAGGGACACACCCAGGCGCCCGGCGAGTCTCACGCCGAGGTTGAGGCGTTGCGTCGTGCCGGGGCAGCCGCACGAGGTGCGACGATGGTCGTGACCCTGGAACCCTGCAGTCACGTCGGACGTACCGGCCCCTGCGCCGAAGCGATCATCGAGGCGGGGATCGCGCGGGTGGTCGTGGCCACCATCGACCCTGATCCGCGCGTCGCGGGCACCGGGATCGAACTGCTCAAGGCCTCCGGGGTCGACGTCGAGGTCGGCGTCGAAGCGGACGCCGTGCGCGCCCAGCTCGCCGCGTACCTCTGGCAGCGCGTCACCGCTCGCCCGTATGTCGTCGCCAAGATCGCGAGCACCCTCGACGGGATCGTGGCGATGGCCGACGGCACCAGTCAGTGGATCACCGGTCCCGACGCCCGCCGCGACGCGCACCTGTTACGCGCGCAGAGTCAGGCGATCATTGTGGGCGCGGGAACTGTGCGCAGTGACGACCCCGTGCTGACCGCTCGTCTCGACGACTTGGTGATCGAGCCGCTGCGCGTGGTCCTCGGTCGCGCCCCGGAAGGCGCCAAGGTTCGCCCCTGCCTCGAACTGTCGGGCGACTTGGGACTGGTGCTCGACGAACTCGGCCGACACGACGTGCTGCAGGTACTCGTCGAAGGCGGTCCGACCACCACGAGTGAGTTCTTTGAGGCGGGACTCGTCAACCACGTGGTCTGGTATCAGGCCCCGTCCTTCGCCGGATCGCTCGGCACCCTGGCGGCACTGAAAGGTTTGTCGACCCCTACGATGGAGGCCCTAAAGCGGGGTCGGCTCATGGACGTACGTAGAATTGGTGACGATATCCGCATTGACGTGGAGGTTTCATGAGTCTGGCGACGATCGACGAGGCAGTAGAACAGCTGCGTCGCGGCGGCATGGTGGTGGTCGTTGACGATGAGGATCGCGAGAACGAAGGCGACCTGATCATGGCGGCCGAGGACGTGACGGTCGACTCCATGGCGTTTTTCTTGGAGTACACGTCGGGTATTTTCTGCGTGCCGCTCGAAAGCCACCGCGCCGATGAGTTGGACTTGCCGCTGATGGTGGTCGCCAACACCGAGGCCCAGCGCACCGCCTTTACCGTGTCGGTCGACTTTCGCCACGGCACGACCACGGGCATCTCGGCCCACGACCGAGCGGCCACGATTCGCGCGCTGATCGATCCCGCGACCAAACCGACGGACCTGAACCGACCAGGCCACATCTTTCCGTTGCGCTATCGAAACGGCGGTGTGCTTCGTCGCGCGGGTCACACCGAGGCCACCGTGGACCTCTGTCGCCTGGCGGGCAAGTTTCCCGCCGGCGTGTTGTGCGAGGTGGTGACGGCCGATAAGTCCGACATGGCCCGGCTACCCGAACTCATCGAGTTCGCTGAGCGTCACCACCTGCCCATCATCACGATCGCCGATCTCATTCGCTACCGCCGGCGCAACGAAAAGCTCGTCAAGCGGGTGGCCGAAGCGTCGCTGCCGACCGAGTACGGCACGTTCAAGGCCCAGGTCTTCGAGAGCCTCCTGGACGGCGAGCAGCACCTCGCGATGGTCTACGGCGACGTCGAGAACACGCCCAACGTGTTGGTACGTGTGCACTCGGAGTGTCTCACCGGTGACGCGTTGGGTTCGCTGCGCTGTGACTGTGGACCCCAACTGCACACCGCCCTCGCCAAAGTCGCCGCCGAAGGCGCGGGCGTCGTGGTGTACCTGAGGAACCACGAGGGTCGCGGCATCGGCCTCGCGCACAAGATTCAGGCGTACGCCCTCCAGGAACAAGGTCACGACACCGTGGACGCCAACCTGGTCCAGGGTCTGCCCGTTGACTCGCGCGAGTACGGCATCGGCGCCCAGATCTTGGTGGAGTTGGGAGTGACGACGATGCGACTCCTCACGAACAACCCCACCAAACGTGGCGGCCTTGAGGGCTTTGGTCTCAACATCGTCGAGCGCGTCCCTCTCGAGAGTCAGCCCACGTCATTCAATATCGAGTACTTGCGGACCAAGCGCGAGCGCATGGGACACCTGCTCGAGGGGCTCGATGACCTCGAGTGACGACACGGCGCTCGATCCCGAGGTAGCGCGCCAGCTGGGGGAGCGCGCCGGCGAGGTGATCGAACCTGCGATCTCAGGTCGTGGCCTACGCGTGGGTGTGGTGTGCGCTCAGTTCAATGGCGCCATCACCACTCGACTGCTCGAAGGCGCGTTGCTCGCCCTCGACGAAGCGGGCGTGGACCGCCGTGACATCTCCATCACCTGGGTACCCGGAGCCTTTGAGATTCCCCTCGCCGCGCTGGCCTACGCCGATGGTCTCAAGTCCTACGACGCCGTGGTGACCCTCGGTGCCGTCATCCGTGGCGACACCGGACACTACGAGCTCGTGGCCGGCGAGTGCGCACGCGGGATTCAGGACGTGCAGTTGAGCACGCGCGTACCCGTGGTCTTTGGGGTACTCACGACGAACACCATCGATCAGGCCCTGGAGCGCTCTGAACCCGATGCCTCGAACAAGGGCCGCGAAGCCGCGTTGAGCGCGCTATCGATGGTGAGCGTGCTGAGTCAAGGTTCCCTCGGCGACTCGTGAGAGTGACCGGCGTCGTTGAGTCCTTCGACGATCGACGCGGCGATGGTGTGGTGCGTGGCGATCACGGCGAGCGGCTGTACTTTCACTGCGTGAGTATCGCCGACGGAACCCGACACATTGAGGTGGGTGCGAGGATTGAGGCGACTCGCCACGTGGGACA
>DATHNV010000330.1:0-3367 GCA_035485615.1 Acidimicrobiales bacterium | reverse complement strand
GAGCGCCCCGCCGCGTCCCACGCGGCGACGATCGTGTCCCCAACTCGCGAGGTCCTGGGCGATGAGCACAATCTCCTTGACGCCGCCTGCGACGAGATCACGCGTCTCGGCAACGATGTCGAGCGTCGATCGAGATCGTTGGTCCCCGCGAAAGGTCGGGATCGCACAGAAGCCACAGCGCCGGTCACATCCCTCGGCGATCTTCACGTACGCCCAGGGGGCCTTCGCCGCGGGACGCGGCAGGTTCAAGAGGTCAAAGGAGGGACGCGTCAGCGTGCGCAGGGTCACCGGCGTTGACTCGATCAGGCTCGCGCCAAATCCCGCCACGAGGTCAACTTCGGGCAGGGCGGCGGCGAGTTCGTCGCCGTAGCGCTCGGCCATGCAGCCCGTCACCACCAGGCGCGCGCCCTTGGTCTTCACGTCCGCCAACTCGAGCACCGTCTCGATCGACTCTTCGCGGGCCGCCTCGATGAACGCACACGTGTTGGCGACGACCAGATCGGCGCTGCCCGGACCCGTGGCCGCAACATAGCCCTGGGACTCCAAGAGCCCCGACAGCTTGTCAGAGTCCACGTGATTCTTGGGACAGCCGAGCGTCTCGATCCAGTACTGCACCACGATTCCCTTCACAGTGCAACACCGAGCGCGGGGCGCTCGGTGTCACTTGGCGGAGAGGGAGGGATTTGAACCCTCGGGCCCACTTTCGCAGGCCGCATTCTTAGCAGGAATGTGGTTTAAACCGAACTCACCCACCTCTCCAAGTCCATCAATCCTACCGAATCCGCGAACTTTCGACCTTTCGCTCTTCCAGTTGCCCACCATCCATGGCGAAGGCTCTTGTGAAATGAAGTCCATCGAGTAACCGGCGGTCATGGCTCGTGACGAGCAACGTCCCGCCGAAGGTCGCCAGGGCGCGCTCCAGTTGCTCGATGGCGACCAGATCGAGGTGATTGGTCGGTTCATCGAGCACCAAAAAGTTGACACCCAGCGCCTGGAAGATCGCGAGCTCCACACGGGTTCGCTGCCCCGGAGAGAGAGTCCGTGCGCTACGCGTCACCTCCAACGGGCCCAGGCCGAACTTGGCCAGCAACGAGCGCGTCACTGAGAGCGTCAGCGCGCAGCGGTCGCTCACGTAGCGCACGACGTCGCGGTCCTCGCTCAGCGCGCGACGATCTTGGCCCAACGTTCCCACGATCACCCCGGGGCCGATGACCCGCGTACCCGATGTGGGCTCGAGGTGACCGAGCACGACGTCGAGCAGCGTCGACTTACCCGAGCCATTTGCGCCAGTGAGTGATACCCGGTCGGCCCAGTTGATCTCGAGGGTGAGCGGACCGAGACGAAACGTCCCGCGCTCGACGACCACGTCGTCCAGGCGAGCGACGACGTCCCCCGCGCGATGGACCTCGTCGATGTGAAACTTCAGGTCCCAACCCTCGAAGGGCTTCTCGACGTCCTCGAGGCGCTCGAGGGCCCGCTCGCTCTGGCGCGCCTTCGCGGCCAGTTTCTCGGTGCGGTTGATGCGAAAGTCGCGCTGGGCGGTGTCGTGATCCTTCGGCTTGGTTTTCTCCTTTTTCACCCCGACGACGGCCCACTGACGCTGGCGCTCCGCGCGTGCGCGCAACTCCTGACGTTGATCAACGAAGCGTTCGTACGCCTCTTTGGCCAGGCGCAGAGCGTTCGCCCGCTCATTCACGTAGCCCGACCAGCCCCCGGCGTACTCGGCGCCCGTGCGCGAATGTTCGTCGATCTCAAGGACCGAAGTCACCGTGCGTTCAAGGAACTCGCGATCGTGCGAGACCACGACGAGTCCACCCTCTCGATGGTGTATCCACTCTTCGAGGCGCGCGAGACCCTCGAAGTCAAGGTCGTTAGTCGGTTCGTCGAGCAGCACGACATCGAAGCGCGACAGTTCCACCGCGGCCAAGGCCACCTTGGCTTCCTGTCCGCCCGACAAACTCGATGTCGGAGCGTCAATCACCTGGGCCACGCCCAGCTCAGCGAGGACCGTCTCGGCACGCGCGTCAAAGGTGGACGCGCCGATCGACTCAAAGTGCGTGAGGGCGGCGTCGTAGCGGTCGCTGGCGTCGGGAGTGTTGAGCGCGAGTTCGTGGGCGGCGTGACGAAGTCGGTCATCGGCACTCGTCACCCCGGTGCGGCGGGCCAGAGTGGCGCGCACACTCTCGTCGGGATGTCGCTCATGCTCTTGGGCGAGATACCCGACGCTCGCGCGAGGTGGTTCGAGCGAACGCGAACCGAAGGTCGGGGTCAGTACGCCCGCGAGTACCTGGAGCAGTGTGGACTTGCCTACGCCATTTGGTCCGATGACGCCCACGCGGTCGTGAGGGGCCACGGTGAGGGACACGTCGGACAGAACGGTGACGCCGGAGCGTTCAACCGCGATGTGGTGCACGACGAGCACGGCGCTGTCGGCGAGGGGTGATGAGGAAGGGTGACGCACTTGAGATCTCCATGAACGAGGGTGGACAGTTCGGAAAGGATCTCAAAGTGACACGACGCAATGTTAGTGCGAACGTCGCACAAAAATGTGAGTGCCGCTGGCGGGGCGACGCCAGCGGCACTCGGGGGAAAGAACTAGTGAGACTTAGCTGGTGTACCCGTGAGCATTCTCGATCTTGGTGACGATGCCGGTCGGCGAGAAGAACTTGTCGGTGACTTTGCCCCAACCGCCGAGCGAGTTCACGGTGGCGAGACGCGCGGGCTGATAGAAGACGCTCTTCTTCAGCGACTGGACGAACGGGATCGTCCCGCGGAAGTTCTGTGCCACCCAGATCTGCTGGCCCGCGCGCGAGTAGAGGAAGTCATAGAAGGCGACCGCCGCCGGGCTCTGTGATCCCGTGGTGGTCAACGCCCCCGGGTTTTGGATGAGGGTGTTTTGCGCGGGGTTGACAATGTTGATGGCTTGGCCCGCGGCCTTGGCGGTCAAGGCGTCCGACTCGTAGGCGAGCAGGACGTTGCCGGTACCGCTCTCGAAGGTCGTCAGCGCCTTGCTACCACTCGATGGTTCCGACACCACGTTGGCGACGAGTGAGTTCACAAAGTTCGTCGCCTTGGTCGCACTCTTACCCTGTTGGATCTGGGACTCGTAGGCCGCCAACAGATTCCAGCGCGCGCTACCCGAGCTGATCGGGTCGGGCGTCACGATCTGGACCCCACTCTTGGTAAGGCTGTTCCATCCGGTGATGCCCAGGGGGTTGCCGGCTCGGGTGACGATGGCGACGACCGAGTCAGTGACGAAGCCGTTGGTGGCCGACCCCGCGCCGTTGGTCGCCCAGTTCTTGGAGACGAGACCGGCGTTGACCAGAAGGTTCAAGTCCGGCACGTCGGAGAACACCACGACGTCGGC
>DATHNV010000329.1:0-7979 GCA_035485615.1 Acidimicrobiales bacterium | reverse complement strand
GGCTTTTCGGCGAAGACGTGCTTGCCCGCGCCCACGGCTTCCACGGCGATGGGCGCGTGCGAACCCGACGTGAGGATGAACACGGCGTCGAGATCCTCGCTCAGCATCGCTCGCCAGTCGGTGAAGACCGACGGGATGTCGTACTCGCGCGCGCACGCGGAGGCCACGTCCTGGGAGAGGTCGCAGAGGGCGACCGTCTCGTAGCGATCGTTCAACTCGCGCAGGAAGTGCAGATGCATGACCTGGCCAATGACGCCCGCGCCGATCACCCCGACCTTGAGTTTGCGATTCACCGTTTCATCTTTCATATGTGTGCCGACCAGCTCGCGATGCAGAGCGCCCGCGAAGGCTTATCCCTTCACGCCTCCACTTAACACGAAGCCTTCGCGGAACAACCGAGCGGAGGCGGCGTAGAGGATGAACACGGGAATGCAAAAGACCAGTGAGTACGCCGCGATGTTCCCGAACTCGGGTTTGGGCAACGTGAGGAAGGTGTAGATCGAGATCGGCGCCGGCTGCTGAGAGTTCGAGCTGATCAAGATCAGGGGCACGATGAACGATCCCCAGGCATTCACGAAGCCGAAGATCGCCGCCGCCGCGATGCCCGGTAGCGCCAAGGGGATGATGACGCGCCGCAAGATCTGGAACGTGCTGGCGCGCTCCATGCGCGCCGCCTCTTCGAGGTCTTCGGGCACCGCGTCGATGAAGTTCTTCATGAGGTAGACCTCGAAGGGCAGTGAGGTCACCGACAAGAAGACGGCCGTCGGAAAGAGACTGAGCCAGCCAAAGCGCGCGAAGATCTCGTACACCGGTATCACCATGATGGCGAGGGGCACGCCCGACGAGAAGAGAATGAACAACAACAGCGGTCCCTTGAAGGGGATCCGGCGCCGAGAGAACGAGTAGGCCGCCAAGACGCCAGCACCCGAGGCGATCGCCGTTGAGATGACCGCCAGCAGCACACTGTTGAACAACGCGTGCAACAAGCTGCCCGAGAGCACGTGGCGAAAGTTCACGAGCGACCAGTGCGGCCACTCAACACCCCAGGAGGCCTGGGAGTCGAAGGAGGCGAGGATGAGCCACAGCATCGGCGCGATGAACAGAATGCCAATTCCCGCGAGGATCGTGTGAGTGGAGATGCGGCGCACCACAGTGTTCTGCGTGGGGCGATTCTCCGGTGGCATCGTGGCCGGATCGAAAGTCGCCTTCGCCTCGTCCGCAATGGGCATTGGCTGCTCGTCGATTAGGTCACTCATCGGCGCCCCGCTATTCGCACGTAGAGCACACCGAAGATCGTCGCGATCAGAACCATGACGTTGCCAATGAGCGCGCCGTACGCCAAGTTGTTGAAGGAGAACGCCTGTTGGTAGGAGTAGAGCGGCAGTATGTTCGTCGCCGTGCCCGGTCCGCCCTGGGTCATGATGTAAATCAGCGAGAAGTTGGCGAGCGACAACAACGCCACCAACAAGACGACCGCGATGATCGTGGGTCGCATGAGCGGCAGGACGATCTTGCGGAATCGCTGCCACGCCGAGGCGTTTTCGACGATCGCGGCCTCGATCGCTTCACCGGGGATATTGCGCAGTCCGGCGCCCAACACCAGCATGGCGAATCCGGTCATCGACCAGATGTTGGCGAGGGTCACGATCAACAGTGGCTGGGCGTCGAGAAAGTTGGAGTTCTTCAGACCCGTCAGCGTGGCAAACGTGCCGCCGCCCGTCGTGGCGGCGTACCAGGTCATGCCCGCGGTGACCGCAGGCATCATCCAGGCGATGACGACGATCCCGCCCACCACGATGCGCATCCACGCTCGAGCGCGCATGAGCAGTGTCGCGAGGCCGTAGCCGACGACGATCACACCCACGATCGAGCCCACGATGAACACCGCCGTGATCTGCAGCGAGTTCCAGAACTCGGTGTCGCCCTTCAGGCGATCGAGGTTCTGGGTCCCGGTGAAGCCCCACTTCACTGCGGTGGGGCCCACCAGGGTCAGATTGGTCAGCCCGAGGTAGATCGCGTACCCCATGGGAATGAGGAACAGCACGATCAGCAACGCGAAGGCGGGCGTCATCAGAGCGAGACTGCTCCACTGAAAACGCTCTTTATCGCGTCGGGTCTTCCACAACTGCGCTACGGGAGGAGCGGTGGCGGCGTCAAGGGAGACAGTTGACACCGTCACCGACCTCCTCTCTCGTAGTTCACTGCGTTACCTCGATCTATTTCAGGGTGGCGACAGCGCTCGATCCCAAGTCATTGGTGATGAAGCTGCTCATCTGTTGTTCCGCTTGGGCGCCCGTGGTGCTGGGCTTTTCGGCGATCGCGCCACTGGCTTGCTCGATACCTTGCACCCACACCGAGAAGTTCGCGTTGGACGGAATCTCCGATGAGTACGGAAGTACCTTGCCGAACTCCTCGGCGAAGGGCGCGTCAAAACTGGTGTAGAGCGGCACGGTCCAGTCGGACTTCACCGGTGGCACCCAACCGGCCCAGTTCGCGGCGTCGATCAAGTTGGTGGAGTCCTGGGCGATGTTGAGGAAGTCGATCGCCGCGGTCGCCTGGGCGCTCGTCGCGCCCGAGGAGATGCCGTAGTCCCAACCACTCAAGATCGAGGCGTAGCCGTTGCCACTCGCCGCCGGCAGGCCCGCCACACCCATCGCGGTGGAGGACGCCTTCCAGTAGGGGAAGCTGACTTGCTTGGTCCAGTTGCCACCGATGAAGTTGGCGGCCACCGCGATACCCAATGTTCCCTTGGCGAAGTCCGCCGAAGGAATGTTGGGCGCGTTGTTCGGGCTGAACAACTGCGAGGTCGGCGCACCGAGTCCGTCGGCGAACACTTCGTGGTAGAAGTTCAACGTTTGCAAGAGACCAGGCGACGAGACAACCATCTTGCCGCTCGATGTCTCAATCGTCGGATTCGACGAACCCATCAGAAGGTTCATGATGCCGTACTCCGCACCCGCGGGACCGGCGGAGGTTCCCGCGTCGAGCCACAGTGGAATCACCTTCGGTTCGGCCTTCTTGATCGCCTTGGCGGCCGTGATGATGTCCTGCCAGTTCTTGGGCTGCCAGGGCAACGAGATTCCGGCCTTTTGAAGGATGGCCTTGTCATAGTAGATGCCGTTGTTGTTCTCACCGGCGCTCACCGCGTAGATCTTCCCGCTGATGTTGCCTTCCTTCTGGATGACCGTCGGGAACTGGGAGAACCACGCCGAGCCCTTGAGCAGGGTGTTCATCGGCATCAAGTACCCCGTGGAGGCGTAGAGGGCAATCTCCGATGACGGGAACTGCGCGATGGTGGGAGCCGTCGAGGACGAGTGGTAGAGCAGCGCGAGCTTCGTCAAGAAGTCCGGCTCCCCACCGTCCACCGGAACCAACTTGACCGTGTAGTTCGGGTACTTAGAGTCAAACTCTTGGGCCACTTTGTGCCACCACGTGAAGCCCAACGGTGTTGTGTCAAACGTCGTATTGGCGGCGTAGGCAGCCGTAATCGTGATCTTGCTCGATGCACTGGCAATGCCGCCAGCGCTCCAGGCAAGCCCACCAGCGACGAGGGCCATTACTGCCGCGCCGCTCGCCAATCGGTGCGCCCCCACTTTTTTGGTGACTCTCATGGTCATCCCCCTTGATGTGTTTGGTAACTGCTCTTGACTACTGCGACTCAGCCGTCGCCCCGGGGGCGACACTGACCTTTTCTCGCTCTTGGGTACGACGCAACAGACTCGCCTGAGTCGTTTCGTCGAACAACACCACGTTGTCGATGTGAAAGCCCAGCTTCACTCGATCACCGTGCTCGAACTGTGGTGCGCGCGGCAGGCGCGCGATGACCTTCTTGTCTTTCACGTCGACCGTGGCGAACACCTCGGTGCCGGTGTGCTCGGTGATGTCCACGATGCCCTCGACGCAGGCCACGCCCTCTTCGTCGGTACGTGCGAGCTCCAGGTCGTGGGGTCGAATGCCCACCAGGACCGACCCGCCCTCGCGGGGTGCGTCCAGGCGACTCGCCAGTTTGGGCGTAACGGCGCTCTTGACGCCGAGGACCTCGATGGTCATCGCGCCGGATGCGTCGAGCACGCCGGGCAAGATGTTCATCTTGGGTGACCCAATGAACTCACCCACAAAGACAGACTCGGGATACTCATAGAGGTCGTTCGCACTGTCCACCTGGAGCAGGACGCCGTCCTTGAGCACCGCGACTCGGTCCCCCATCGTCAGTGCTTCGACTTGGTCGTGAGTCACGTACACCGTGGTCGTGCTCTCCAGTCGCTTGTGGAGCCGGATGAGTTCGGCGCGCATCTGCACGCGCAATGCCGCGTCCAAGTTCGACAGAGGTTCGTCCATCAAGAAGACGTGCGGTTCGCGGATCAGCGCTCGTCCAAGGGCCACTCGCTGGCGCTGCCCACCGGACAGGGCTGAAGGAGCACGCGTCAGCAGATGACGAATGCCAAGCAGGTCCGCCACCTCATTAATGCGCGCGTCCAGGCCGGCCTTGGGTTCGTGGCGAACCTTCGGCCCGAAGGCCAGGTTCTTGTAGACGGTCATGTTGGGATAGAGCGCGTAACTCTGAAATACCATCGACATGTCGCGCTCGCCGGGCGGGGCGTCCGTCACGTCGCGATCACCCAGGAAGATCCGTCCGTGACTCGGGCGCTCCAGGCCAGCGAGCATTCGCAGCGACGTTGTCTTGCCACAGCCTGAGGGACCGACCAGAACGAGGAACTCGCCCTCTCGGATGTCGAGATTCAGATCCGACACCACGGCGTTGCCCTCGAAGAGCTTCCAGACGTGGTCGAAGCGAATCTCGTTCACGAGACTTACGAACCCTGAGCTCGCGCGCCGACGCGGCTAAGAACACCGCGCGACCTTGCCAACCAATGCCTCTTCACTGCCCTCCCACTACGTCCCCGTAGGGACGATGCCGCACCCGCGCTGATTTGTCTCCCAACGCGAACTCAGTGACGTTTCGAGTGACTGTAACTCAATTCATTCCGTATGTCAATAACTGCTATCAATCAGGGTTACTGCCGCGGAGTCTCTCGAAGGGTCGTCCACCGCGACCGTAGTGAGCAGGGCGTACCGGGACGCGCGGTACACGTGGCGCGCAAACTCGAGTGGGCGACCGTGCTCGTCATAGGTCGTACGTTCCATTGTTAGGAGAGCCGAACCCTTCGTCTCATTCAGCACGCGCGCCTCGGCGGCCGACGCATTTTTTGCCGAGATGCGCTGTGTTGCGCTGTAGGGAAAGATCCCGCTCGCTCGGAGCAACTCGTACAGTCCGTGCTCTTCGAGCATCTCGTTCGAGAGGGTCACGAGCGACGTCGGAAGGTAGTTGTGCATGAGCGAGATGGGCTCATCGTCGCCATAGCGAAGGCGCTCCAGGTAGATGACGAACGGCTCGTCGGCACCGAGCCCGAGCGAGTCTTTTACCAGGTCAGAGGCCTTAACTACCTCATTGTGCAGAACCTTGGTGGTCGGGCGACGACCTGACGTCGCCAGGTCGTCAAAGAGACTCGTGAGCTTGACGGAGCGATTGACCTTTTCCTTCGTGACCACGGTGCCCTGCCCCCGACGTCGTACGACGAGACCCTTGTCGACGAGGTAACGCAGAGCTTGTCGAACAGTGGGCCGCGAGAGGCCGAGCTGCTCGGCGATCTTCACTTCGTTCTCAATGCGGTCTCCCGAATCGAGGCTGCCCGAGTGAATTTCGTTTTCGTAGTGCTGCGCCAATTGGAAGTACAGCGGGATCGGACTAGAGCGATCTAAGACGATCGTCTCGAGTGGATCCTTGTGGGAGACTGCTTGGCGCGGCATGGGGCTCCTCCTAGTGGAGAGGAGAAAATCCTATATCAATTTGGGTCCGCTGCTGTTATTGTTAGGACATATGTCTTTCACCTCCGTGGTGCCGGCCACGCTATGAGTGAACCCCTTGACGTCATCACCATGGGGCGCGTCGGCGTCGACTTCTATCCCACGAGCCCCGGCAGTCTGGTTGACGTTCGATTCTTCGAAAAATTTCTGGGCGGAAGTCCCACCAACGTGGCCGTGGCCGCCGCTCGCTTGGGCGAAAAGAGTGCGATCATCACTCGAACGGGTCCCGATCCCTTGGGCGAGTTCGTCCACGTTGCTCTGCGCGGATATGGCGTCGACGATCGATTCGTCGAGGACGTCGCGGGATTTCAGACACCCGTCACCTTTTGTGAGATGTTTCCGCCTGACGATTTTCCCATCTACTTCTATCGGGCCCCGAAGGCTCCGGACCTGGAGATATATCCCGACCAACTTGACCTGGGGGCCATTGGCGCGGCGAGGCTGTTCTGGGCGACGGTGAGTGGTCTGTCGGCCGAGCCAAGTCGCACGGCGACCCTTGCGGCGCTGGCGGCGCGCCAACGCCACCACCCCACAATTCTCGACTTGGACTACCGACCGGTCTTCTGGTCGTCGATCGACGCCGCGCGCGCGTCGACGCGAGAGGCTCTGGCGCACGCGAGTGTCGCCATCGGCAATCTCGCGGAGGTTGAGATGGCCGTCGGCAGCGCCGACCCCGACTTGGCCGCTGACCGACTGCTCGAGCTGGGACTCGAGATGGCGGTCATCAAGATGGGGCCCGACGGTGTTCTCGCGAAGACGAAGGTCGAACGAGTGCAGGTGCCGCCGGTGCCAGTTGACGTGGTCAACGGGCTCGGTGCGGGAGACGCCTTCGGCGGCGCCTTCTGTCACGGCATCTTGTCCGACTGGCCACTCGCCGACATCGTGGGATACGCCAACGCAGCCGGCGCCATCGTGGCCGGCCGCCTCGGGTGCTCGGATGCCATGCCCACACGAGAAGAGATCGAAGAGTCACTAGAGGGAGTGAGTCGTGCGTAGCGAAGATCAAGTCCTGTTGAGAGAGACGCGATACTTGCGCCCTGAGTCGGTCGCGGCCCTGGCCTCTCAACGCAAGCGACGTATCTCCAACGACGGCGCCGAAAAACTTCTCATCATCGCGGCCGACCACACGGCACGCGGTGTACTCAACGCGGGCAACGACGCGATGGTCATGCGCGATCGCTTCGACCTACTCGACCGGCTCACCACCGCACTCTCGATCCCCGGGGTCCACGGGGTCTTGGGCAGCCCCGACATCATCGACGACCTGCTCATTCTGGGGGCGCTTGACGAGAAACTCGTCTTCGGCTCCATGAATCGTGGCGGACTGCCGGGCTCGTCCTTCGAAATGGACGACCGCTTTACCGGCTACACCGCCGCGTCCGTGAAGTCATCGGGTCTCGATGGGGGAAAGATGCTGCTGCGCATCAATCTCGAAGACCCCGGCACCGCCAACACGTTGAGCGCCGCCGCGAGCGCGGTGAGCGAACTGGCCGAATCTCAACTGATCGCCATGATCGAGCCGTTTATGAATCAGCGCGTGGATGGACGCGCGCGCAACGTGCTCACCACGGACGCGGTCATTCGTTCGATGGCTATTGCCAGCGCTCTCGGTTCCACGTCGGCGTTTACGTGGCTCAAGGTCCCCGTGGTCGATCGAATGGATCAAGTGGCCGACGCGTCGACGCTGCCCATCGTCTTGCTCGGTGGTGAACGGAGTGATCGACCGGACGAGATGTTCCAGCGCTGGGAGCAGGCTCTTAGTCTGCCCGGCGTGCGGGGCTTAGTGGTGGGTCGCAACCTGCTCTACCCTAAGGACGATGACGTCGAGTCCGCCGTGAAGACCGCACTCAGCTTGCTATGACGAGCTCGTTCTACGCGGCCGCTCGGTCGCCCGATGTGGACGGCTGGACCGTCTCCATCGATCCGACGAGCGCCGGGTGGACGTACAGCTCACTGCGCGTCGCCACGTTGGCGCCTGGCACGAGCTTGACGTTTGCGACGCGGGAGTCGGAGTGGATCGTCTTGCCCTTAGCGGGTTCATTCGTCGTGACATGCGGGAACAAGACGTTTGAGCTCGAAGGTCGCCACAGTGTTTTTTCGCGCGTGAGCGATTT
>DATHNV010000328.1:0-2074 GCA_035485615.1 Acidimicrobiales bacterium | reverse complement strand
TCAACCACGACATAGTCGGCGTTGCGCAGGATCTCGGCGCGCTCGCGCGTGACTTCGCCCACGATGCGTACGCCAAGCCCGGGTCCGGGAAAGGGCTGACGCCAGACGATCTCCGCGGGCAGGCCGAGTTCTTCACCGATGCGGCGAACTTCGTCCTTGAAGAGCAGGCGAAGCGGTTCGACGAGTTCGAACGGAAGGTCCTCAGGTAGTCCGCCGACGTTGTGGTGACTCTTGATGTTCGCGGCGTGGCCGGAACCGGATTCGATGACGTCGGGATAGAGCGTTCCCTGGACTAGGAACTTCGGACCCTCGTCACCCTCGGCGAGGTCCCGCGCCACCGTTTCGAACTCACGGATGAAGAGTTCGCCGATGATCTTTCGCTTGGCTTCGGGATCCGTCACACCAGCGAGGGCATCGAAGAAGCGATCCTGCGCCTTCACGTGAACCAGATCAACGCCGAACTGGCGCGCGAAGGTCTCTTCGATCTGCTCGCCTTCGTTCTTTCGCATCAATCCGGTGTCCACAAATACGCACGTCAACTGAGTCCCCACGGCCTTGGTGACGAGGGCCGCCGCGACCGCGGAGTCCACGCCGCCCGACAGTGCGCACAGGACTTTCTCGCTGCCCACTTGTTGGCGGATGGCCGCAACTTGGTCTTCGATGATCGACGTGTTCGTCCACGCGGGAGGAATTCCGGCGATGTGATGCAAGAAACTCGATAACAGCTCCTGTCCACGCTCGGTGTGGGCGACTTCGGGGTGAAACTGCGTGGCGTAGAGGCGACGTTCCACGTCTTCCATGACGGCGACCGGCGCTTCGGGCGATGAAGCCGTCACCACGAAGCCGCGAGGCGCGCTCGCGATGGCGTCGCCGTGACTCATCCACGCGGTGGTCTGGGCGGGCCACTCGCTCATCAATAAACTCGGACCCTTGCGGCTGAGCATCGTGCGACCGTACTCACCCACGCCGGTATTGGCCACCTCGCCCCCGAGTTGCTGAGCCATCAGTTGGGCGCCGTAACAGATGCCCAGGATCGGCACCCCTAAGTCGTAGATCGCGGGATCCAGCGAGGGCGCGGGCACGGCGTAGACCGACTTCGGGCCGCCCGAGAGAATGATGGCCGCGGGAGCCTTCTCGCGTACGTCATCGGCCGTGATGGACGAGGGAACGATCTGGGAGTACACGTGCGCTTCGCGCACGCGCCGGGCAATCAGTTGCGCGTACTGTGCGCCAAAGTCGACGACGAGGACGGTCTCGTTCAATGTCCCATGCCCACGCCCTGGGAGCGCTGCATGGCCTTACCTTCGGTCTGCAGCGAGGGCGCCAACATGATCTCGGCCTTCTGGAACTCCTTGAGCGTCTCGTACCCGCAGGTCGCCATCGACGTGCGCAGCGCGCCCATCAAGTTGAGTCGACCATCGTTCTCGTGCGCCGGCCCGAGGAGAATCTCCTTCAGGGTTCCGCGCACCTGGGTGCGCACGCGCGTGCCGCGCGGCAACGTCGGATGGAAGGTCGCCATGCCCCAGTGGAATCCGTGCGCGGGCGCCTCGATGGCACTGGTAAGAGGCGAGCCGACCATGACGGCGTCCGCCCCACAGGTAATCGCTTTGGCGATGTCGCCACCCTTACTCATGCCGCCGTCGGCGATGACGTGCACGTAGACACCGGTCTCATCGAGGTGACGCATGCGCGCGCCCGCGACGTCCGCGATGGCGGTCGCCTGGGGGACGCCAATGCCGAGCACGCCGCGTGAGGTGCAGGCATTGCCCGGACCCACGCCGACGAGCACACCGGCGGCCCCGGTGCGCATGAGGTGCAGGGCGGCCTGGTAGCTGGCGCACCCGCCCACGATGACGGGTACTTCGAACTCGCGGATGAACTTCTTGAGGTTGAGCGGCTCGGCGGTCTTAGAGACGTGTTCGGCCGACACGACCGTGCCCTGAATGACCAGAATGTCCAGGCCCGAGTCGATGATGGTCTTGGCCATCCAGGACGTGCGCTGGGGCGTCACCGACGCCGAGGTGATGATGCCCGCGTCCTTCATCTGCTTGATGCGCTCGGCGACGAGTTCCAA
>DATHNV010000327.1:0-5688 GCA_035485615.1 Acidimicrobiales bacterium | reverse complement strand
AGAACAGGCCGGTCGCGATGATGATTCCACCGATGACGGGCGTGCGGCGATTGCGTGCGACCGGTTCTCTCGGTCGTAGGACTTCCGCCACGTCGTCGATGACGCTCATGAGCCCCACCCCGTGGTGGACAGCGTGATCATGGACGTCGGCGCCTTCTTCAGCCGGAAGATCTCCTTGACGAGAACCGGTGTCGCCACGAAGAGCACGATGGCCGACTGGATCACGGTGGCGAGGTCCAGGGGGATGCCGGTGAGAGCTTGCATGTTCCGTCCGCCCACACCGAGGGCCGAGAACAGAATCGAGGCCCACACGATCCCCATGGGACGGTTACGCCCGAGCAGCGCGATGGTGATGGCGGTAAAGCCAATGCCAGCCGTGCCGATGAGGAAACCACCATCGATGTAGTGCGTGGTGCTCGCGACCTGCACGTAGCCGGCCAGACCGGCCAGACCCCCCGAGATGAGAAATACCACGATGACGACCACCTTGGCGTTGATTCCCGAGGCGCGCGCGGCCAACGGGTTGGCCCCGGTCACGCGAAAGTCGAAGCCGAGTGACGAGCGATTGAGCAGCCACCACGCAAAGACCACCACGATCGCCGCCACGAAGACGCCGTAGCTCACGCGCAGACCGGAACTCGTGCCGAAGAGGGGAGACAGAATCGCCGTGGGATCGATCGTTCGTCCGATGTCGTTGCTCTGACCGGGCTCTTGGAACGGCGTGGAGAGCACGGCGAATAACAAGAACGCGTACGTGACGTAGTTGAACATCAAGGTCACGATCACCTCGTGCGCCCCGGTGTAGGCCTTGAGGAACCCGGGCACCGCGCCGCACACCATGCCGCCGATGATGGCGCCGATCAAAGAGAAGGGCAGGTGAATGAAGGTCGGCAGATTTATCATCGATCCCACGACCGCACCCGCGATGCCCCCGATCACGGCCTGACCGTTGGCACCGATGTTGAACAGTCCGGTCTGAAACGAGATGCCCACGCCGATGCTGATGATGATGAGCGGCGTCGCGTAGGTCAGGGTCTCCGAGATCGGGGTCAGTGAACCGGTCCAGTTCTGGCCGGTGGTCAGGGAGTGCCAAAAGGACTGGGGGTCCACGATCGATCCGGTGAAGATGTCGCGGTAGGCGGCGGCGACATTGTTGAAGGTGACGTTGAGCGCGTGGGGAAAGCCGTCCCAGTGATCGAAGATGCCTCGCCACGCATCGAGGACGACCGGAGTCGTGGTCGCAATAACGATGGCCCCAAAGATGAGACCGAGGACTATGGCGAGGGCGGCAATCATCAGGGGGTTGGCCGAGGAGTAACGCTTCCACAGCGACGGCCGAATCTCGGTGGGCTCGATTGCGTCGGTGGTGACGACCTCGTCAGACACCGGCCGACTCCATGGTGGTGCCGGCCATCAACAGGCCAATCGATTCACGAGAGATCGAGGGGTCAACGACGCCGCTGATGCGGCCCTCGTACATCACGGCGATGCGGTCGCCCAGCGCGTAGACCTCGTCGAGTTCGGAACTCACGATGAGCGAGCCCTTGCCGCGGTTGCGAAAGTCGATGATCTGGTGATGCACGTACTCGATCGATCCGACGTCCAGTCCGCGCGTGGGTTGGGACGCGACGAGAAAGGCGGGATCACGGGAGAGCTCGCGCGCGACGATCACCTTTTGCTGGTTGCCTCCCGACAGCGATCCGGCGGGGGCTTGGATCGAGGTCGTGCGAATGTCAAAGTCCTTGACCAACTTCTGGGCGTTGGCGTTGACGGCCGCGAGGTTTCTCGTGCCGTGCTTAGCGAAGGGAGGTCGGCGGGGGGTATTGAGGACGAGGTTGTCGGCGACCGACATCGTGAGGACCAGTCCGTCGCGCTGGCGGTCCTCGGGGATGTGACCAAGCCCGGCGTCCAGCGCCTGGCGCGGCGTGAGGTGGGTAATGTCTCGTCCCTGCAGACGGATCGTGCCCGATTCGACGCGGCGCATGCCCACCAGGGCCTCCACGAACTCGGTTTGGCCATTCCCCTGGACACCGGCGAGGGCGAGTACCTCACCCTCGGCCACATCCAGCGAGACGTGATCGACCGCGATGAGACCTCGGTCGTCTAGGACCACGAGGTCGCGAATCTCGAGCGCGTTCGCGCCCGGGGAGTACGCGGACTTTTCAACGACCAGCTGGACTTCTCGTCCCACCATCAACGACGCCAGCTCGGTCTCAGACGCGCTGGGCTCCGCGGTGCCCACCACCTTGCCCAACCGGATCACCGTGATGACGTCGGCGATCGCCTTCACTTCCTTGAGCTTGTGGGTGATGAACAGGATCGACTTGCCCGCGTCGGCGAGTGAGCGCATGATCGTCATCAGCGCGTCGATCTCCTGGGGAGTGAGAACCGCCGTCGGTTCGTCGAGAATCAGAAGTTCCGCGTCGTGGCTGAGCGCCTTGAGGATTTCGACGCGCTGCTGGAGACCCACCGGGAGGTTCTCGACAACGGCGTTGGGGTCGACTTGCAGTTTGAAGCGCTGCGAGAGCTCGCGGATCTCTTCGGTCGCCTTCTTGTAGTTGATGCGATTCAGTGACTTCGTCGGCTCGAATCCGAGCACGACGTTCTCGGCCACGGTAAACACGGGGACCAGCATGAAGTGTTGGTGAACCATGCCGATGCCGCGACGCACGGCCTCGCCGGAGTCGGCGAACTTGACGACCTCACCGTCGATAAGGATCTCGCCCTCGTCGGGGTGCAACAACCCGAAGAGCACGTTCATAAGCGTGGACTTGCCAGCGCCGTTTTCGCCTAGGAGCGAATGTATTTGACCCGGCTCAACCTTGAGACTGATGTGGTCATTGGCGGTCAGCGAACCGAAGCGCTTCGTAATGCCGCGTAGCTCAAGTTGCATGAGGAATCATCGTATGTCACGACAAAGACCCGGGGAGAACTCCCCGGGTCTTTGTCGTGGCGAGCGACGTGCTCTTTAGCTCGGGGTCGCCGGGTAGCTATTCGGGTTCACCGAGATGGTGCCCGCGATGATTCCCGCCTTGGCGGCGCTGATCTTGGCCTTGAGCGAAGCGGGGATGCTTACTCCGCCGTACTCCAGCTGCGTGCCGTTGTTCTTCAGTGTGCCGATGTAGGAGCCAGCCTTGAAGGTGCCCTTGGCGGCTGACAACACGGCGGCTTCCACGGAGGGCTCGACGCCCTTCGCGACGGTGCCCACGAAGTACTTGCAGTCCGCGGCGTCCGACTCACATCCGTTCGAGTCAACCCACATCACGTAGTGACCCGCACCAGCGGCCTGGGCCGCGGCAACGGAACCTAGTCCGACCGAACCGGCCACTGGGAAGACGATGTCCGCGCCTTCGGAGAAGAAGGTCGTGGTGTCGGTCTTGCCGGCGGTCTGGTCGGTGAAGTTACCGATGAAGGTGCCCTTGCCATTGCAGGTGAGGAGGTTGCAGGATCCCTTGGCGGGGGTCCAACCCAGGACCTTGACCTTGGCCTTGTACTTCTGGTCGTAGTAGCGAACACCCGCCACGTAGCCGTTCATGTACAGGGTGACGGCCGAGAAGTTCTCTCCGCCGTACTCCGCCACGGTGCCCGTCTTGGTCATGCCGGCGGCCAGGATGCCACCCAGGAATCCGGCTTGGTCCGTCTCATACTGCAGCGCGAGGACGTTTGTGCCCTTCTTAACAGCAGGTGCGTCGTCCACAATCGCGAACTTCTGACTCGGGTGCGCGTTGGCGGCGTTCTTCGTCGCCGTGTCCATCAAGAAGCCGACCGTGACGATGATGCCGCACTTCTCTGAGATGAACGTGTTGATGTTCGGCGCGTAGTCCGACGACGAGGTCGACGACAGGTACGACGGGGCGATATTGCTGTCCGCCTTTGCCGCGGCCTTCAGGCCGTCCCACGCTGACTCGTTGAACGACTTGTCGTTAATACCGCCGGTGTCGGTAACGACGCAGGCTTTGAATTTGCCCGCGGCCGAAGCCATTCCTCCCGTCGTTGCGAATCCCACCGTCAAAGTGCCCAAGATCAATGCGCTTGATCCAGCCACTACGACGAGGCGACGAAATCTCCCCATGAAACTCTCCCTTATTCGTTGTCAACCTCTAGAAGGTTGTCCCCAGGCACGACGTGCTCCCGACTTGGCAACGCCACACTGAGGATTTGTCAAACGTGACAATAGCCCCGAACCCCCTGGCCATTTGGGGGCGGGCGCGTTCATTTTCAGGATTCTTACGACCCGACCCAAACTTTACGAAGCGCTGGCTCGACCGGTCAGTCTCGGCACGAAGATCGTCAGTGCGAGGGCGAGCAGCGCGATGACCGACGAGATCTCAAAGACGCGCTGGTAGCCGTCGGTCAGCGCCGCTTTCTCAGAGACGCTGTGCACAACCGACGCCGTACGGTCCGTGGCGACGGTGGCCAGCGCGGCGAGAGCGAGCGATCCCCCCACTTGTCGCGCCGTATTCAAAACGCCCGAAGCCAGTCCGGCGTCAGCTCGGTCCACTCCCGAGGTGGCTGACATCGCCAGCGGCGAGAACAACAGCCCCATCGCAAACGCGGTGACAAACGATGGTTCGATCACGTGTCCCCAAAAGCTGCTGTCAGGCTGGATGAGCGACAGCCAGAAGAAGCCGAGCGTGGCCAGGATGGCGCCAATCTGCAGGAGCGGTCGAACACCGACCTTGGCAATGAGGCGAGAGGAGATCTGGGCTCCCACGATGATCCCGATCGCCGGGGCCAGGAACGCCAAGCCCGCTCGCACGGGATCGTATCCGAGGACGAGCTGGAAGTAGTAGGTCAAGAAGTACCACATCGCCAAGAACACACCGCCCACGAGCACCATGATTCCGTTGGCGGCGGACAGCGGTCGCGAGCGAAAGATCCGAAAGGGCACCAGTGGGTGCGAGGCGACTTTGGCCTCCCAGAAGAAAAAGACGGCGATCAAGATGAGCCCGCCCAGCAACCACTCGAGCGTGAAGCCCGAGGTCCAGGCGTGGGTGGTCGTGTTGACCACGGCGTAGATGACCGACGCCAAGCCCGCCGTGACAAAGACTGCGCCCGTGACGTCGAGCTTGGCCGTGGCGTCTCGGTTGCGCATCTCTTGGAGGTAGAGCGCGGCGGTCACGCCCGCGATGATGCCGAGGGGCACGTTGATAAAGAAGATCCAGCGCCACGACACCAGCCCCGTGAGAATCCCGCCGAGTAGCGCGCCGACCGCGCCGCCCGCGCCGGCGACCGCACTCCAGGCGCCAATGGCCTTGGGCAGTCGCGGCCCACGGAACGTGGTCACGATGATGGTGAGAGTTGCCGGCGACAAGATTGCGCCACCCACTCCCTGAATAGCGCGCACTGTGATCATCTCGGTCCCGTTGTGGGCGACGCCCGCACCGATGCTCGCCAGAGTGAACAGGGCCATGCCGACGAGATAAACGTGGCGACGTCCGAAGTAGTCGGCGGCGCGTCCGCCGAGGAGCAAGAAACCCGCGAAGGTCAGCACGTACGCGTTGATGACCCACTGCGCGCTCGCTTGGGTGAAGTGCAAGTCGTGTCCCATTCGCGGGAGCGCGACATTGACGATCGAGACGTCCAGGACCACCATGAACTGCGCGATGCACGCGATGGACAGAATCAGCCAATCGGGAGCGTGCCGCAGCGGCGCCTCGGTTACGAGTGTCTCGTCAGACATCACGT
>DATHNV010000326.1:0-7230 GCA_035485615.1 Acidimicrobiales bacterium | reverse complement strand
TACTCGATGGCTCGCGTCTCTCGAGTGACGCGCGGCGCATCGATAGCCTCATGAAGTCCACGCGCAAGTTCCGCCCGGGGCCGAAGTGGCATGGTCCCAAGTCGAGTGCGCCGCCACCGCCATTTCGCGCGCCACGTCGTTCCGAGCTCATGTGCGCACTCGAAGACGACGATCTTCTTCCGGTCATCGTCTTTATCTTCTCGCGGGCCGCGTGCGATGACGCCGTGCACCAACTGCGTCGCGACGGTCTCTTGTTCACGACGCCCGACGAGCGTCGAGAGATCGAGCTCATCGCCGAAGCGCGCCTCATTGATTTCTCCCACGAGGATCTCATCGCCCTCGAGTACGCCGATTTCGTTGACGCGCTGCGCCGCGGCATCGCCGGGCACCACGCCGGCATGGTGCCCGCGTTTCGCGAGATCGTCGAGACGTGTTTCGAGAACAACCTGCTTTCAGTCGTCTTCGCGACTGAGACCCTGGCGCTTGGCATCAACATGCCCGCGCGGTCCGTCGCCCTCGAGCGCTTTACGAAATACTCCGACGCCGGTCGCCAGTTCCTCACGAGCGCCGAGTACGCCCAGATGACCGGGCGCGCGGGACGCCGAGGCCTGGACGATGAGGGACACGCCATCGTCTGTTTTGCGAGCGATCTCTCGCTCCAGGACGTCGGACGAATCGCCCTGGCGCCGCCGGCGGACCTGCACTCCTCGTTTCGTCCCACGTACAACTTCACAGCCAACCTGATCAACCACTTTGACTACGAGACCGCCCTCGAGGTCGTGCAGCGTTCCTTTGCGCAGTTCGAGAGCGACCGTCGACCGGCCGGCAAAAAGCGTCCCTTGACCCAGATGATGATCGCGCGCCGCAATGTGCTCGAAGAACTCGGGTACGCCCAGGGCTGGACCTTGAACGCCAACGGACAGTTGCTGCGCTCTCTGTATCACGAGTGCGACCTGCTCATCGCCGAGTCGATCAACGCGGGTGTCTTCGAAGGACTCGAGCCGGCGGAACTGGCCGGTCTCTTGTCGTGCTTCGTGTACGAGTCCAAACGGCTCGCACGTTCCGAGCGTGCGGGTCACCACGTGACCGCCAAGAAGAAGCGTGTCCACCACGATCGACTCGGACAGGTTCGCCGCGTGAGTCTCGCGGAGCGGTTCCAGGAGATCGCGACCATCGACGCCACGATTCGAGAGGTCGAGGAGCGCTATCAGGTGCCTCACTTCAAGGAACCTGACGCGCACTTCTCGACCATCATCGCGGCCTGGGCTCGCGGGGTCACCCTGGGTACGGTGCTCGACCTCGCGGACGCCGAGATTGGCCAAACGTCGCCAGGAGATTTTGTGCGCAACGCCAAGCAAGTGGCGGATCTGTGCGAGCAGTTGGGCCGCTTGCGCCACCTCACTGGCGTTGCTGACGTGGCCCTGGACGCTCGTGACGCCGTTCTGCGCAGTGTCGTTGCGGGGGCATCCAGCGTCCACCCGTCGGGGTAGTTTCGCCTCTAGTCTCGTATTTTCATGCACCCCTACGTTGCCGAAGATTTCACCGACGCCGAGGTGGCCGTACTTCGTAGGTATTTCACCAATCTTGAGGGCCCAGTCTTCGCGCTGGTCAACCTGCCCGAAGTGGTCAAGGGCGCCCTCTTTGCCCGGTACTCGCGTTCGTCCAAGAGCCTGCGGCGACTATTCCTCGATGAGTTCGTGGGCGACCTCGAACTCGATGGCGACGCCCACATTGACGCCACGGTCGGCCTCGAACGTGCCGACGAGCTCTACCAGAGGATCTTCTATGAGTACGGCGACGACTCGGTCGCCCAACTCGGCGGGGTGCATCTGGCGTGTGAGCAAGCGAGCAACGTGCTCACCAAAGTGTTAGAGCGCGGGCGCCTCATGAGCTATCTGGAGCAGTCCACGCGCTACCTGGGCTACGACCGGCGCCTACCCAACGGGCTCTATCGCTTCTATCGCGACAGCGACATTCTGGACTCGCGATACGGAGCCCGCTACATCGGCGAGATGGACCGCATGTTCGACACGTATCGCGAGTTGCTGCCCGAACTCACCGATTGGCTCACCCTGCGCTTTCCCAAGACCGCCGACGACACCGACTTCGTCTATCGACAGGCCATTCGCGCCAAGGCCCTGGATGGACTGCGAGGCTTGTTACCCGCAAGCGCCCTGTCGAATCTCGGCATCTACGCCTCGGGCCAGGCGTACGAGTCACTGCTCTTGCGCATGCGCGCGCACCCGTTGCCCGAAGTGCGCGAGTACGCGGAGTTGATGCTGGCCGAACTCGTCAAGGTCATTCCGTCGTTCCTACGTCGCCTCGACGTACCCGAACGAGGACGGGCGTGGACGACGTACCTTGCCGACACTCGCTCGGCGACTCGCGCGCTGCTCGACGATGACGCCAGCGTCGCCGAAGTCGACGAAGGCGTTCGTCTCGTGGACTTTGACCCCGACGGTGAGTTGCGCGTGCTGGAGGCGATTGTGTTCGCCAACTCGAACGTCTCGCACGACGTCGCCGCGCGACGCGTAGAGGCCATGACCAACGAGGAGCGCCGACATCTACTTGGGACGTACGTTGGCGAGCGCAAAAACCGGCGACACCGACCGGGGCGCGCCTTTGAACGAACGGAGTACCGCTTCGAGGTGGTGAGTGACTATGGTGCGTTTCGCGACCTGCAGCGCCATCGCCTCCTGACGATCGAATGGCAGCCGCTCACGGTCGACCTCGGCTTTGACGTGCCCGAGGTGGTCGAAGATGCCGGCCTGGCCGAACGGTACCGAGAGTCTCTGGGTCGCTCGGCCGCGCTGTACTACGACGTGCGAAAAGACTTCCCTGAACAGGCACAATACTGTGTCGCTCTGGCGTTTCGCATTCGCTACGTCATGCAGATGAACGCCCGGGAGGCAATGCATCTCATCGAGCTGCGCTCCGGACCCCAGGGGCATCCCAGTTACCGTCGCGTGGCCCAAGAAATGGCCCGTCTGATTCGCGAAGAGGCCGGTCACGAGGGAATCGCGGACGCGATGTCTTTCGTGGATTTCTCCGACACCGACCTCGAACGGCTCGAGGCAGAGCGCACTGCCGAACGGAATCGACGGAATCGGTAGATATTCCGAGATTTATGTACTCTTTAGGCCCAAAGAGCGCACAAACGCGAGATTTAGTCATATGATGCCTGCGCTACAGAAGAGGAATTCATGGCAAGTGATGTTGAAAGTGACGAAGTATTTGACGAGGAAGAGCTCGCGGAGGGCTTTGACGAGGAGAGTGTCACTGAAGAGGAGCTAGAGGACGAAGTCGACGTCATTGAGGATGACGCCGAAGACGATGACGTCCTCGTTGCTGTTGACGTCGAGGCCACCGATGACGACGACGAAGTTGTGGTGGCGGCGGTCGCCGTGGCCGACGATGACGACGACGTGGTGGACGACGCGGACGTGGAATTGGCCCTCGACGAAGTTCTGGCTGAGACGATCTTGCGCACGTCCGTCCCCGAGGACGATGATGAGGCGCCGATCGAGGCCGATCCCTTGCTGGATACCACTGAGGCGATCTTGCCCAAGCAAGACGATGAGTTTCGATGCAAGTCGTGCCGCTTGCTCAAAAAGACGAGCCAACTCGCCGACAAGGCGAACATGCTCTGTCGTGACTGCGTCTAAGACCTACGTGCCATCGTGAGCGTTCTGCTCGCAGAGGGTGTGACACCAGAACTGGAAGAGTTGTGGAAGCGCGCCTTGCACGACGTATCGGCCAAGCGCGGGGGAGTGGCTCTTCTCGCGACCCTGTGTGACGGCACGCCTCCCGAGGAACTGCTCGCCGCGGCGGTGGCCTCAGGGGCACTGTGGATATTCCACGACGACGCGCTGAAGGGATTTGCGCTGTGCCGCGCCCAACTCATCGAGGCGGTGTACGTGGCGAGTGAGTTTCGACGTCAAAAAGTTGCCACGACGATCGTGCGGCACCTGCTCAACGATGCGGCGGCTCCCGTCGACGCCTACGCGCTGCCCGGAGACCGAGCGATGAAATCGCTCTACGAGTCGATTGGCTGGAAGGCGCGACTTCTTACGATGCGCGGCGCGTAGCCGGACGGCGCACCGGGCGTACCGGCCGTGTCGGTGGGGGAGGAGGTGGAACCTTCATCCCCAACAACTTGGCCAGTTCCGGAATGGCCCCCGCATTGTGCACCGCGACCGCTCGACTCGAGTCATCGCTGGGTATGCCAAGGGGTTTGATATTGCGACGAATCGACGTGTCGGCTGCGAGCTCGACGATCTCGTTCCACACTGCGGGTGTTTGATCGGCGTTGAGGGTCTCAGAGACGAGCGTCACTACTCGCGACGCGGAGTCCGAACTCAGTCGTGTCGACAGGTCCGGCGGCCGGGCCACGAGAGCCAGAGCTTCCTTCGCGTTCTTTGACGTGATTGCACTCTCGAGCTTTTCGTTCCACTGAGTTCGAAGGTGATCAACGCGCGCCGTGAGCGACACCTGCAGTTCTTTGAGCTGCACGCGCGCTTCGTCATCGAGCGATACGGTCTTGGCGGACGTCACCACGGCACGAAGGTCTCGCAGACGCAGTTCACGTCCTGCACCAATGGCACCCGCGGCGCGGTCTTTCCACAGCGCCAGGTTGGTGCGATTTAGAAGATCCTCGGCGATGCGATCAATGGTCGCCGGGTCAACCGTGGGTCGACCCTGGGCCGACGCATTCTTGTTCTGGAGCTCGACGGCGGCACGTACTGCGGGCATACCGCCGCGCAGGAGCTGCTCGGCGACGGGGAGCTGCTCAGGAGAGAGGGTGGCCAGCATGGCGTTGCGGAATGTCGTGGTGACAGGCGGCTGCTGAGGGCCGTGTGGGCGCTCCGTTCGGGCGCCGTGGGCCGGTGCACCCGGTCGGGCCGGGCGCCGTGGGCGCTCACGGGTGGGGGAGTCCTTGTCCCCGGTGCTCTCGCGGGCGGGTCGATCACTCCGTGGACCGCGTGACGGACGCTCGCTGGGCGCGTTGTCCTTGTCCCGACGCGCGCTGGGGCGCTTCGTGGAGGACGGTCGACGAGCCCCGTCACGTTCGTCACCATCGCGACGAGGACCACGACCCTTGCCGGCGTACGTCACGACGACATCCGGGCCTTTCTTCACTTCTTGAATCATCTCGAGACGCTCGTTGCGCGGGTCGATCGGCGACGCGGTCTTAGGGGCAGTGACGGAGAGAACCTCGATGCCCTCCATGTACTGCTCGATGTCGGCGCGATAGACGTGGCCGACCTCGGGTCCGCCCGGCACGAGCGAGACCGCCAGGACACCCTTCGGGAGCTTCGCGCCCGCGGCGCGCCACGTGGCGAGATCGCCATTCACGCTTGTAATTTCGATCTCAATACGTCGAGACATAGGTTTCTAATCTACTAGGTCACGTCTAACCATAGAAATCGGCCGCATTTAGTCTGACCTTATTTTCATCTGCGTAGCATGTCGGGGTGAGTGACAGCACGAACGACGAGGTGAACGAGTCTGCGCCCGTGCCCGAGTCCGAGGTCGACGGTGCCGCGTCGATGCCCCTGGGTGACGCCGTACCGCTCCCGCCGGTCCCTGACGCCTCAGAAGTCGCTCCCGAGACACTGCGCGATCCCATGTCGTCGGGTTCCTTTGACGTCGGACAACCGCCGGTGCCTCGAGACCCGAAGAAGACGAGCCTGTGGTCCACACGCGTCTCGTTGCTACTGGT
Organism: Acidimicrobiales bacterium; assembly: GCA_035485615.1. Taxonomy (GTDB): domain Bacteria; phylum Actinomycetota; class Acidimicrobiia; order Acidimicrobiales; family RAAP-2; genus RAAP-2. The sequence continues at coordinate 1,508 of DATHNV010000326.1, read as the reverse complement.
CGCGGCACTCGTGGGCGGTCTGGCCGGCCACTTCGCCTCATCGAGTTCATCGACGCATGGTGGACAGGTCACCATCAAGGAAGTCACCAATCCGCCCGGCGCTGGCTCAACGGGCGCAATGGACATTCCCAAACTCGTACAGAAGGTCCTGCCCTCGATCGTCAGCATCAAGGTGAAAAGCGACGGATCCGAAGACGAGGGTACGGGCATGATCATCTCCAAGAAGGGCCTGGTCATCACCAACAATCACGTGATCAGCGCAGCAGTCAACGGCGGAACCATCACCGTCACGCGCAGCGGCACGACCAAGAGTGAGCCCGCCACGCTCATCGGGACGAATCCCGTCGACGATGTCGCGCTGATTCGAATCAACAACGTGTCGAACTTGCCGGCGGTGACGTTTGGCAACTCGAACGATCTCGAAGTCGGTGACTCCGTCGTCGCGATCGGTAACGCCCTCGGGCTAGCCGCGGGTACGCCGACGGTCACCTCGGGCATCGTGTCGGCCCTGGGTCGCACCGTCACCGCGGGCACCGATACCGCAACCGAGACACTCAACAACATGATTCAAACCGATGCGGCCATCAATCCTGGTAACTCCGGGGGACCGTTGCTTGACGCCGAAGGCGACGTGATTGGCATGAACACGGCAGTGGCGGGAACGCTTTCGGACGGCGAGAATACTCAGAACATCGGCTTCGCCATTCCCGACGCCACCATTCAGTCGCTTCTCTCGACCCTGATGGCGGGGGAGAGTGTCGTAACCCACGGCGCATTCATCGGTGTCGAGATCGAGTCACTCACACCCTCACTTCAGCAAGAGTACGGATTCACCGTTTCCCAGGGAGCGGTCGTGATGAGCGTGATTTCCGGCACCGGCGCGGCCAAGGCCGGGGTCGAGCAAGGCGACATCATCGTGGGAATAAATAGCACGACGATTGATAGCGCCCAAGATGTGAGTGCGGTGATCTCCTCACTGCATCCCGGTCAGCGCATCGCACTGCACATTGTGCGAGGTACGAAGCACATCGTTCTAGAGGTCACCCTCGGCAAGGCCCCCGCGACCTAAGACAAGGTTGCAATTCCTCCATCGACCGGTATGACCGCACCGGTGATGTAGCTCGCGGCGCGCGACGCGAGGAAGATCGCCGTGCCGGCCATGTCGTCGTTGCGGCCGAGACGCTTGAGGGGAGCCCCCCGAACGATCGCGTCACCGCTCGCTTCGATCGTCGCGTGCATCATGCGAGACTCGAAGGGACCGGGCGCGATGGCGTTGACCGTGATGGTGGGTGCAAGGTACTTCGCGAGGTGCCGCGTGAGCTGGTGGACGGCCGCCTTAGACGCTGAGTACGCGTATGTCTCCATGGCGGGTGCCCGAAGTCCGTCGATCGAGCCAATATTGATGACCCGCGAAGGCTCCTCGGCCGTTGCCTGTGCCTCAAGGAGGGGCCGCAGGAACTTGGTGAGGTGAAAGACCGCTTTGACATTGAGTGACATCACGCGCTCAA
>DATHNV010000325.1:0-4583 GCA_035485615.1 Acidimicrobiales bacterium | reverse complement strand
CGTGCGACCACTCGAGGAGCCCTGGCCCACCATGGCACGCCTCTTCAAAGTCACCTCGGCGCACGCCGAAGGCGGCGAGCGACGCTTCTCCACCGAGACGGTGGAGTTTCACGGCGACGGACAGGTGGAGTCGATGGTCGTCATCGATCGCGCGACGGATGAGCGCCTGACGCTACGGGTGGACCTGGTCCTCATCGCGGCGGGATTTGTGGGGCCCGAGCTCGAGCAGTTGGGACTCGGGGACGCTGATCACACGACGTCGCGGGCGACACTGTCGGTTGATGAGAACTGGCGGGTCGCCTCGGCGGGCGGAGAGGCCCCCGTGTTTGCCTGCGGCGACGCCGTACGCGGCCAGAGCTTGATTGTCTGGGCCATCGCCGAGGGTCGCAGTGCCGCGAGCGCGGTGGACCGATTTCTGACCGGACTGCCGGGCGGTCTGCCCTCTCCCGTCACGCCGTACAGCCTTTCGTGGTAGCGGTGCGGAACCGCAGATGCGGCGCAATTTTGTAGCATCGTGACAGGAACCGAGGGGGGCCGATGAAGAGCACCATGCAGGACGCGCCGCTACTGATCAGCGGCATTGTGCGACACGGCGTGGCGATCTATCCCGAGAAGAAAGTTTTCACCGTGACCCCCGACGGGGTGGAGGAAGGCACGTTCGCCCAGATTGCCCACCGCGCGGAACAGTTGGCCGCGGCCCTCGCGAACTTGGGCATTGAGCGCGGTGACCGCGTCGCTACGTTCATGTGGAACAACCAGGCCCATATGGAGGTGTACCTCGCTGTACCCAGCATGGGCGCGGTCCTGCACACGCTCAACATTCGATTGTTCCCCGAGCAGTTGGCCTACATCATCAACCACGCCGAGGACCGGGTCATCATCGTCGACGCGTCGCTCGTCCCGCTGCTGGCACGAGTCAAGGATCAGATTCCCGCCACGACGACCATCATCGTTCACGGTCCCGAGGACACGGGAGTGCTCGGCGACACGCTGGACTACGAGGCGCTCGTCAGCGCCGAGCGTCCGGGGTACGAGTGGCCCGAGCTCGACGAACGAGACGCCGCCATCATGTGTTACACCTCGGGCACGACGGGTAACCCCAAAGGAGTCGTCTACTCGCACCGATCGACCTGGCTGCATTCATTGGCCGTGACGTCGGCCAACTCACTGGGACTGAACGAGTCGGACCGGTGTTTGTTGATCGTGCCGATGTTCCATGTCAACGCGTGGGGCGTTGCCTACGCCGCGTTCTTCGCCGGAGTCGAGGTCATCATGCCCCAGATGTTCCTCCAGGGCGCACCGATACTCACGATGATTCGCGAGCTGCGCCCCACCGTCTCACTCGGTGTGACGACGATCTGGAACGACGTGCTGCGCGTGGCCGAGACGACCGAGGACGTGGACATGTCGAGTCTGCGGGGCATCGTCGGCGGGGGTTCCGCGGTACCGCGTTACATGATCGAGCAGTTCGCGGATCGCTACGGCGTCGATCTGATCCAGGGGTGGGGGATGACCGAAACGAGTCCACTCGCGGCGGTATCCATACCACCCTTTGGCACGCCCAAAGAGCTCGAAGTGGACTACCGCGTGAAGTCGGGTCGCATCGTGGCGGGGGTCGAGATGCGTGTCACGGCCGAGGACGGGACAGTGCTCGCGCGCGACGGAAAGTCCGTCGGAGAGTTCGAGATTCGCGGACCGTGGATCACCGGCTCGTACTTCGGTGTCGACGATCCCGATCGCTTCCGCGACGGGTGGCTGCGCACCGGCGACATTGGCACGCTGGACGCCGAAGGCTTCATGGTCGTCAGTGATCGCTCCAAGGACGTGATCAAGTCGGGTGGCGAGTGGATTAGCTCGGTTGACCTTGAAGTGAACGTCATGGCGCATCCGGCGGTCTTTGAGGCGGCGGTGATCGCGGTACCGGACGAGAAGTGGCAAGAGCGGCCCCTGTGCTGCGTGGTGCTGCGACCCGACGCCGTGGCCAGCGCGAGTGAACTCCGTGACTTTCTGGTGGACCGCGTCGCGAAGTGGTGGCTGCCAGAGCGCTGGACTTTCATCGACAGTGTGCCCAAGACCAGCGTGGGCAAGTTTGACAAGAAAGTTCTGCGCGCCCAATACTCCACGGGCGAGTTGAACGTGGAGACACTGGCCTAAGTGGAGTCACTCGAACAGCTCGCGAACGAGGTTGAGGCCATCGAGCAGCGCGTCACCGACGCGATTTTCGATATGGTGCGCGCACAGATGCGCGGCGATGACGCCGAGCAGGCCAAAGAACTAGAGCGTCTGCTGTCGAAAGTTCGCCGAAGTTTGCAGAAGGCCGAACACATGCTTCGCCAGAGTAGCGACGGTGACGCCGAGGCGTGAGCCTCGTTAGTCCTGATCAATCCAGTTATTAACTTCGTTGATGAGCAGTCGAAGGCTCACGTAGTTGCGGCCGTCGAAGTTGAACGAGATGGTCGTGGGATCCTCGCGCTTGTAGCCCGGTCCGTCATTGAAGTACGGCACGGTGCCGGCGAGCGAGGCGATCTGATCGTCGGTCGGCTCGTGGCGAAGAGAGATTCGGCCACGCTCCCCGACGATCTCGAAACCTTGGTAGTTGGAGTAAAAGTGTTCGATCTCGTCAACGGTCTCATCGATCGACGTCGCGAGGCGCACGAGGAACATGTCATCGGTGGCGACGTAGTGGTTCTTGACGATGCCGCGATCCATGAACGTCATCCACTCGTGCCAGAACTCGCCGTCGGGAGTATCAAGGAGCACGACGGGCGCCGGATTCGTCTTACCGGTGTCGAGAAGCGTGAGCACCTCGAAGAGTTCGTCCATGGTGCCCAGGCCCCCCGGCATCACCACGAAGGCGATCGAGGCCCGCGTGAGGGCAACTTTGCGAGTGAAGAAGTACTTCATCGTGACGAGGTGCGTGGCCGAGATGTATTGGTTAGCCCTCTGCTCGAACGGCAGGCGAATGTTGATGCCGACGGTGTTCGCTTCGCCCGCGCCGAGCGCGGACGCCTCCATGATGCCGGGCCCTGCGCCGGAGACGATGATCCAGCCTCGCTCGGCCATGGCCCGCGCCAGTTCAATCGTCATCTGGTAGACCGGTGCGTCGGCGGGTGTGCGCGCGGAACCAAAGATCGTGATCTTGGGCCGGTCGGCCTGGGCCTCGAACAGTGCGAACGCTTCGAGCAACTCATCGATGGCCTGGACCGCAACGTGCAGGTCGCGCGTGTGGGCCGGCGAGTCCGCGACAGCAATCACGCGCGCCAAAAGTTCGCGCAGCAGCCCCCGCCGCTCATCGGAGATCGCCGTGTCATTGGCGATGTCGTTGAGCAGAGTGTCGATGAGCGAGGTCATGCCTACAGCGTCTGATACAGGGTGCTGCGTTGATGCAGGGGGCGTCCGAGCGGTTCCACCAATCGGCGGAGCGACTCGACGTCCATCTCCTGACCGTGGGTGGCCCCCGCCGCGCGCGAGATGTTCTCGTCCATGAGCGTTCCGCCGAGATCGTTGGCGCCCGCCTGCAGGATCCGCCGGGAACCTTCGACGCCCATCTTCACCCAGCTCACCTGGATGTTGTTGATCAGGGTTGCGTAGTGGAGTCGAGCGACCGCGTGCATCAACACTGCCTCGCGGAACGTCGGGCCCTTGCGTGAGCGTCCGCGCAGGAACAGCGGTGTGGCCATGTGCACGAAGGGCAGAGGCACGAACTCGGTGAAGCCACCGGTCTCACGTTGCAGGTCGCGAGTGCGCAACAGGTGCGTGGCCCAACTGTCTGGACTCTCGACGGCCCCGAACATGATGGTGATGTTCGAACGCAGTCCCACCGAGTGCGCGGTGCGATGCACCTCGAGCCACTGGTCAGAGTTGATCTTGTCGGGGCACAAGATGGCGCGAACCGGGTCGTCGAGTATCTCGGCCGCCGTGCCGGGCAGTGTTTTGAGTCCGGCGTCCTTCAGTCGAGTCAGGTACGTCGCGAGGTCCTGCTCTGAGCGTCGAGCCCCCTCGAACACCTCCAGTGCGCTAAAGGCGTGGATGTGGATCGTCGGCGAGGCGGCGCGCACGGCGGCGATCACGTCGATGTAGTAGTCGCCGTCGAAGTTAGGGTGAATGCCGCCCTGCATGCATACTTCGGTCGCGCCGCGCTCTTCTGCTTCGCGAACGCGCTCGCTGATCTCATCCAGCGTCAGCAAGTAGGGGTCACCGCGGAGATTCAACGACAGTGGACCCTTCGAGAAGGCGCAGAACCGGCACTTGAACGTGCAGACGTTGGTGTAGTTGATGTTGCGATTGATGACGAAGCTGATCTCGTCGCCCACGAGGTCGGATCGCACGGCGTCGGCGAGATCCACCACGGCGTTGTAGTCACCTTCGCGCGCACCAAAGAGTGTGATCAGTTCGGCGCGGTCAAATTCGTAGCCCGGTACGTATCGCTCAAGTATCTCCGCGACCGCGCTGGTGGTCGTCGACGACGTCGGTCTCGCCGGGGGAGTGTGATCGGTGCCGGAGTACCACGCGTCGTTGCGAGCCAGAGAGTGGGCGTCGGCAGCCGCCAAGACGAAGGGCCGTACCCGCTCGTCGAGAAAGTC
>DATHNV010000324.1:0-4677 GCA_035485615.1 Acidimicrobiales bacterium | reverse complement strand
GCTCCTCCTGGAGTTTCGAGACTGTGAGCGATCCAGCGAGACAATGAGGATCAGCACTAACGCCGTCGCGAGCAAGGCGATCATCGCGACCAGGGTGTTGATCCGGGGGTTGTCGGTGGGTGCGAGATAGATCCACACCGGCACTGTCTGCCAGTTATCAACGTTGGCGATGGTGAACTCGCCAAAGACCAACGCGAGCGTCAAGACCGAGGCCGACATGAGCGCGGCGCGCAAGTTTGGCACGAGCACGCGCCAGATGGTCATTAACCAACTCGAGCCCAAGGAGCGTGACGCCTCCACCAAGGTCTTGAGGTCCAGCGCGCCGAGCCCCGAGTCGAGAGAGCGGTACACGTAGGGCATCGCCAAGATGACGTAGACGACGGCGAGCAGGTACTGCGAGTTGCGCAGCCACTGCGGCGCGGACTCCAAGACGCCCACGGAGTAGGCAATGGGCGGGATGATGATGGGAAGAATCGTGATGACTTCCATGACGCGACGGAATCGGGGCAGTCGAAGGTGGACGTAGATCACCGTGGGTACCATCAGCACCATCACCACCGCCATCGTGATAACGGCGAGTTGCGTCGAGAGCCACAGCGCCGACGCGAAGCCGGGCGCTGACGCAATTTGGCTGATCGGGGTCAGCGAGAATCCGCCGGTGGGGTGCTGGAGTGAGTACTCCATTCCCGCGTAGAACGGCAGAATGAAGTACGCCGCGGCGAGAACCAGAATGGTGCCGCGGCCCCAGCGGAACTGGAAGCGGTGCTTCTTGAGTGGCGCGTCGGCTTCGTATGGCTGGTCGATCTCCGAGGGATCGGCCAGTACCTGACCCAGCTCTAGAGAAGCCATCGAGACGTCCTTCGACGCAGGAACGCGTAGATGACCACGGACACGAGCAGGATCACAATCATGGCGAAGGCGAGCGCGTAGGCCACGTTCTGCTGGCCCGCGATGACGTTGCCCTGCAGGATCGCCCCGATCTGAATGGGGGTAATGGAGATCGTCCCACCGGTCAAGGCTTCGGCGGTGGCGTAGGCGGAGAATCCGCTGCCGAAGAGCAAGAACATACTGCCGAGAATCGCGGGAGTGAGCACCGGGATCCCGACGTGACGCCAGAAGCGCCACCGAGACGCGCCAAGATTTTCGGCCGCCTCGCGCCAGGCCGGGCGTAGTCCGGCGAAGGCGGGGGTGACGATCAGAATCATCAAGGGAATCTGAAAGTACATATACACGAACGCCACGCCCCAGAATTTGTAGAGGCTCCAGCCGTGATTCCAGGGGTCGAGCCCAATGGACGCCAGCCACTTCGTGATGAGACCATTCGTCGCGGCAAACGCCGCAATAAACATGAAAGCGAGGTTGACGCCACCAAACTGGGCCAGAACGCCCGACGTCGCCGACACGATTCGCTTGAACGCGGGGTGCTCGGACGTGGAGATGGCGTAAGCGATGATCGTGCCCAGAATGCCGGGAATGACCGCGGTGACGACCGCAAGTTTCAGGCTGTTTTCGAAGCCCGAGCGGTACTCCGCGGTGAGCGGCGTCGTTCCGAGGATGGTGTGAATATTCGACCACGTGAACCGGCCGGAGTTCGAACGAAACGCGAAGGCGACGATGGTGCCAGTGGGTACGCCGAGCACCAAGATGACGTACGCCAAAAACGGCACCACGGGTGCACCGGTTCGTATTTTCCGAACCAGTGCACCCATGCCGCCCGACCTGTCCTTCGTCTCTTGACTCGCGTCGTTCGAGGACGACGCTCCCGAGTCAAGGTCAGAGAGGACGGTCATTTCGGGTGATACTAGCTATCAACTGGCGCCAACTGCAGAGGCCCACGTCGAGTCCACCGTGGAGCTGGCGGCCGTGACCTGAGCTTGCGTGGGCAGCGAGAGTCCGCCGGAGGGTGCAGCGGGCAGTGCGGCCAGCCACGTCTTGTTGACCGTGCCGTTCGCGGTCATTGCCGCCAACTCAATCGGACGCGCATAGCCCTGCAAGAACAGGTTCTGACCGGTCACCGAGTACAGGTACTCCTCCCAGAGACGAGCAGCCGCGGGGTCCGGAGCGTCCTTGGTGATCGCCTGGGTGTAGTACGCCGCAATCGTGCCGTCCGTGGGAATCACTGACTTCCAACCGGGCACGCTCGCCGCGACTCCGTTCTGGAGGTAGTCCCACCAGACAAGGATCGGGGTGGTTCCCGCCACGGCCGTCGCTTCGGTGCCACCGGGGACGAAGTTGCCGTCCTTGTTCAGCGTGGCGAAGAAGTTGATACCGGGCGTGATGTTGGAGAACGAGCCGCCGTTGGCGATCGACGCTGCCCACACCGCGTAGAACGCGGCCGAAGCCGAGGTCGGGTCGTTGTTGATGGCCACTTCGTTCTTGTACATCGGGTTGCTCAGCTGCGCGAACGACGTGGGGCAGGTCTTGACGATCGTGGTGTCACACCCGATCGCGACGTACCCGCCGTAGTCGTCGTACCAACGTCCACTGGCGTCCTTGGCCGAACTCGGAATCTGCGACCAGTTCGCCACCTTGTACTTGGCCCAGAGCTGCTCGTTGCCGGTGGCGTAGTTCGTGCCCACGTCCACGACGTCCGGAGCGTCCCCGCGACCCTTTTGGGTGTTGATGGCAGTGATCTCCTGGGCGCTCGAACCGTTGGGGTTCTGGTCGTTGATCTTGATGCCGTACTTCTTCGTGAAGTCCTTCATGATGGCGCCGTAGTTGGCCCAGCCAGAAAGAGGAATGGTGATCACGTTGACGTGGCCCTCTTTCTTGGCGGCCTTGATGAGAGCGGACATGCCGCCACCGGCCTTCGCTGAGGTCACCGTCGACCAATTAACTGTTTTAGACGCCGCGTTCGCACCACCGGCCAGCGCGACGGTTGTAAGCGCCGTCCCCACCAGTCCGGCCGCGAAGGCGACCTTCAGTTTGTTTGAAAACACGAGAAAAGCCTCCTAAAAGTGAGCACCTCGGTGGTGGCTCGCCAGAACAGTAAGAGTTGCGAGTAAGCGCAATGTGACGTTGATCCACACTTCGTGTGCGCATGTGTGGAAATTATTGAGATCGTTGCGTGACGGTTACGCGACAAAACTGTCAAGGCGAAGCAGGTCGGCGACCGAGTCGACCACGACGTGCGCGCCGTTGTCGAAGAGCCGCGCGGCGGTGTCGGTACCGGTGAGCACACCAATGCACTCGCCCGCGCCCGCGCGCCGGCCGGCCTGCATGTCCGAGGCGGTATCGCCAACGACGGCCATGGTCTCCACCGCACTCACGCGAGCGCGCAATGCACACACCAACAACATGTCGGGAGCCGGTCGACCTCGACCCGCGTCCGCGGGCGATACCCGAATTGGCACGAGGTCCCCCCAGCCCAGGATGTCGATGAGCACTTCGCGCGTGCCGGGCGAAAAGCCAGTGGTCAGTGCCACACCCACACCGCGGCTCTGCAGTTCCTCGATCGTCGCACGCGCACCCGGCACTTCGCTCACGCCCACTTCGGACGCTCCCTCGACGAAGTGGCGCTCGAAGGCGTCGTTGGCGAGTTCGGCGCGCTCGTCAAAGAGCTCGGTGAACACCTCGATCTTGGACTGGCCCATCGTTTCGATGACGTAGGCCTCGGCCGACGTGGCCTGCGCCCCGGTGACACCGAGCTCATCGATGGTGCGACGAAAGGCCCGCAGCACGAGCCCCTGGTCGTTCACCGTGGTCCCGGCCATGTCCAAACAGATCAGTTCGATCGTCACGAAAAACTCTCCTCTGCAATGGCCGGGGCCAAGGTCATCCCGCGTCCGCCCGCGCCCGTGATCGCGGTCACGCCGTTCGCGAGATCGCGGCGGTAGTACAACTCGGTGCTGTCTGCGTCCAGTTGGTGGTACACCCCACTCCAGCGCCGTTCGATCGCCGGCAGGTCGTCGCCAATCAACCCGCGGGCGGCCGCCACGACAAGTTCCATCGGCGCGTCGACTGTTTCAAAGAGACCCGGTGCATCGGGCTCGTGCGTGTCGCCGATCGTGAGGCCCCCGTGCAGGCGTTGCTGGCACAGCAACTGGATCGCGTAGTGCGCGGCCAACGGCTCCTGGGGTTCGAGTAACTCGCTGGCGTCGTCGCGAAACCCCGGGTAGTACCGAAACGAGTCGCCGTCGGCGACCGACGTCGTCAGTTCGCGGCCCAGTGGTCGGGTCTCGGCCATGTTGAGACGAACACGGCGCAGCGGCTCGCTCTCAAAGAGTTCCGCACCAAAACCACTGAGGTTCGCACCCAGACAGATCCACACCTGATCGCCGGTGTGGTGCGCTCCTTGGTGATCGAGGACCCCATTGTCCGACAGACCCACGAGTTCGCGACCAGGGAGATACTCGTATCGACCCGTCTTCGCCATCGCCTCGCGCAGTGCGCCCAGGGCCGCTCTCGACTCGACCGCCGCGTCACGCCCGCACCACAGGCCCGCTTCGAACTTTCCCTCCAACGCGGGATTACGCGCGAGGACCTCGTCGTGGCGCAGTAGTGCAAAGTCCCTCCGACCAGCGTCGTCACGCGCCATCGCTCGCTCGGCGACCTGCATCTCACCTTCGGTGTTCACCAGGGTGAGAGATCCATTCGCGCGAAAACCCACTCCGGGCACGTCGTCGGCAATCTCTTCCCACAGTTCGCGCGAGCGAAGAGCGAGGTTGACCTCGCGGC
>DATHNV010000323.1:0-2720 GCA_035485615.1 Acidimicrobiales bacterium | reverse complement strand
CGGGCCGCCTTCTCCTTAAAGGCCACCATGCGCGAGAGCTCGCCGTAGGTGGCCACACACTCCAACAGCCAGTCGAGTTGCGCGTGGTACGGGACCTGGCTTTGGACGAAGATCGTGCAGACCTCGGGGTCGAGGCCCGCGGCCAGGTACGTGGCCAGCAGGTCGGTCGTATTGGTGCGCAGTTCCTCGGGTGTGATGTGCAGGGTGAGGGCGTGAAGATCCACCACGCAGTAGAAAGCGTCAGCGTTCTGGGCGCGCACCCACTGGCGCAGTGCCCCCAGGTAGTTGCCCAAATGCAACGGACCCGATGGCTGCATGCCCGAGAGAATCTTCATCGTTCAATGCTAGAGGAGGGTTACCAGTACAGTTGTCCCCGTGACCTTCGTCGTGACGACGCCGTCCTTCAGCGGCCCCATCGAGCTGCTCTTGCAGTTGATCTCCAGTCACGACGTGGACATCTTGGACGTGCCACTCGCTCCGCTCGTCGACGCGTTCGTGGCGACCCTGCGTGACGACACCACCGAACTCGATATGGAGGATCTCTCAGAGTTTCTCCTGATCGGGGCCGTATTGCTCGAGATGAAGAGTCACCGACTGCTGCCGGGTCCCGAGAGTGGCGAGATCGACGAAGAGTTCATCGGGTGGGAAGAGCGCGATGTCCTTCTCGCTCGGCTCCTGGAGCTGCGCACGTACGCCGCACTGGCCGATGCTTTCGTGTCCCTCTTTGAGCGCGCGAGTCGCGCCTACTCGCGACTGCGCGGCGTCGACGACGGTTTTGTGGTCCAGCCGCCCGATCTCTTGGCGGGCGTGACCACCACACAACTCGCTCTGGCGTACCTGCGCGGCATCGAGGAAAAGCCCGTGCCGGTCGTTCGATTGCATCACGTCACCGTCGACGCGGTGACCGTCGCCGAGACGGTCGCAGCCCTGTCGCAGCGCCTGCCCACGATGGGTCGATTCTCGTTTCGCCAACTCACCGAACCACTCGTGACTCGGATTGAAGTGATCGTGCACTTTCTCGCCCTGCTGGAACTGTGCAAGCTGGGCTACGTGACGCTGGGCCAGGGGGCCACCTTCGGCGAGGTGCAGATCGAGTGGCTCGATACGAACGCGAGCGTGGACTTTGGGGGAGTGGATCGCTATGAGGGGTGAACTGTCACTCGAACAGAAGCTCGAAGCCATGCTGACGGTCGCTCTGGAGCCCATCTCGGCCGAGGAGCTGGCCGACGTGGTGGACGCCGAGGCCGCCGTCGTGCGTCAAACACTCGCCGATCTGCGCGCGGAGTTTCTCGAACAGCGACGAGGCTTTCAGGTCGTGGAACTCGCTAGTGGCTGGGTGATGCAGTCCTCACCGGACGTCGCCGCGTGGGTGACGAAGTTCGCCAATCGCGACGTCTCGCATCGCCTCAGCTCGGCCGCCCTGGAGTCGCTCGCGATCATCGCCTATCGCCAGCCCGTCTCGCGCGCGCAGATCTCGGCGCTGCGTGGCGTCAACGTCGACGGCGTGGTGCGTCTCTTGGAGCAGCGCGGCTACATCGAAGAGCTGGGGCGCGCACCGGGACCCGGTCAGCCCATTCTCTACGGCACGACCGAGTCGTTCTTGGATCGCATGGGACTCGCCACGCTGAATGATCTGCCGCCCATCGAGGAGTTCATGCCGCCGATTGAGACCGCCAACGAGCTGGCCGAGGAGATCGCAGAACGCTTCGACGACTCCGAGGTGTCGTAGTTGGAGGGCGGCGAGCGCCTCCAAAAGGCTCTCGCGCGAGCGGGGTTTGGCTCGCGGCGAGCGTGCGAAGTTCTGATCGTCGACGGTCGGGTGACGATCGACGGGCGAGTGGCGGAACTGGGCAATCGTGTGGATCCCGAAGTCAACGTCATCTGCGTCGACGGAAAGATGGTGCCCACTTCACAGTCCAAGGTGTACTTCCTCTTGAACAAGCCCGACGGCGTGGTCACCACCGCCTCAGACCCACAAGGTCGCACGACGGTCTTGGATCTGGTGGAGTCACCGGTACGCATCTTTCCCGTGGGTCGACTCGACATGAACACCGAGGGCCTGTTGATCCTGACCAACGACGGTCGCCTCGCGCACCTGTTGACTCACCCCAGCTCGGGCATCGCCAAGGAGTACCTCGTGCGGGTAGAGGGTGATCCCTCTCCCGGCGCGCTGCGGCGCCTGCGCGAAGGGGTGGAACTCGATGACGGTGTCACGGCGGCGGCCCAAGTGTCACGGGTGAGTGAGGGTCTGTTACGCATTGTCATTCACGAAGGGCGAAACCGACAGGTGCGGCGCATGTGCGCGGCCGTCGGTCACGAGGTGACACGACTGGTGCGCACGAGGATCGGACCACTCCAGGACGCGACGCTCTCGCCGGGCGCGTATCGCCAGTTGTCGGTCAATGAAGTGCGCCGTTTGATGGAGGCCGTGGGGATGACCGACGAGCTGGCCTCTACGATGCCTGCATGACTTCTGCCAAAGTACGGGGCCTGCGCGGCGCCACGACGTGTGACGAGAACACCGCCGACGAGATCAACGACGTCACCCAGGAGCTACTCACCGAGATGCTCCAGCGCAACGGAGTCGGCCACGACGACGTGATCAGCGTTCTCTTTACGACGACCCCCGACCTCACCGCTGCCTTTCCCGCCACAGCGGCCCGCGGCATTGGCTTCGGCGACGTCCCACTGCTGTGTGCCAGTGAGATCAATGTGCCCGG
>DATHNV010000322.1:0-5675 GCA_035485615.1 Acidimicrobiales bacterium | reverse complement strand
CGTGGGCTATATGGGCGGGGTGGCCGCGGGGGGACTGCTCGCGCCTGCCCTCGCCGCGATTAGTACCGAACTCTTTCCGCACTCCACGCGCGCGACGGCCGCGGGCTGGATCGTGGTCGCGGGCGTCGTGGGCGCGATCGTCGGTCTGCTCGTCTTTGGCCTAGTGGGAGACAGTGTGCACGTGACCGGCGCGGGATCGCTGCGCCCGGCCGCGCTCATCACATTCTTGCCTCTGCTGCCGCTACTCGCTCTGCTCTACAAGCTCCCCGAGAGCTCTGAGATGGAACTGACCTAGCGCAACTCGATGTCGGCGACGAGCGCGCGATGATCGCTGCCGCCCTCGCGCGTGAAGCTATCGAGCGACACCCAGGGGCCGCGCCCCAAAATATGGTCGATCTGGGAGTGGGGATGGGGCGTGGGCCACGTTCGCCCGCGCGCCAGGGTCTTCCAACCGGGAAGAAATACCCGCAGCAGTGGCCGCCAGCAGTTGAAGTCGCCGCCGATCAGAATCGGCACCCCGGCTTCGAGTTCGCTCGCGATCTGATTGATCCGCCGGTACTGCTGATGGGAACCGTGACTGATGTGCGCGCCGTGCACGGCGAGCACGTAGAAGGACCGCGTCCCGTCGTTGAGTCGCGCGACGTGTAGCGCGCGCTGGACGCGCTCACGGGGCAAACGCCCGAGAGGAATCGTCTCAAAACTCTCGACCGCGAAGCGTGTGAGGAGCCCGAGACCCCAGGTTCCGGGCTCGAACTGGGTAATCGCCTTGCGGGTGGCGAGTTGGTCCTTGGTCATCTCGCGATGCTCAAAGAGGTAGACGCCGCGCTCTCCGGTGAAGTGTGCTCGTTTGGGCTGCCACGCGCGAGTTCCCGTACCCGTGGTGACGCGTTCGCCGCGGGCGAGGGCCACGAAGCCACCCTCCACGTGGAGAGACTCGCGAAGATCGTCAAAGAAGTCGGGTCCGTTATCGCCCCGCCAGATCTCGGGCAGGATCATGATGTCCGCGTCAAGGTTCTTCACCACGTCAAGAACCTGAGTTGGTCGACCCCAGCCGTCGACACCCGCGTGAAGGTTAAAGGTCGCCACACGCACCGTTCAACACTAACGGGGGGTATGTAGCGGGTGTGGCAGTCTCTAGTGGTGGATTCCGTAGACGTCACCTTCGGGCACCGTCTCTGGTGGGTCGACTGTTTCATCGGGGATGGCGAGCGGGGCAACCCGGCGGTGGTCGTGTTGCTCGAGCACCCCCTGCCCGACGACGAGATGCAGCTGATCGCGTTCGAGTTCGGGGTCTCGGAGACGGCGTTCGTACGTCAGGTTGGCGATCACTGGTCGCTGCGATGGTTTACCCCGACGGTCGAAGTCGACCTGTGCGGCCACGCGACGGTCGCGGCCGTGCACGTGTTGCTGAACGAACTCGGCTTTCCGGGAGGGCGATTCTTCTTCGACACCCGCGCCGGGGTGCTCTCGGGCTGCCGGTTGCCCGACGGACTCATAGGTGTCGACCTTCCACGCCTGTACCTCGAGCCCATTCACCCCTCCTACCTCAACGGGGCACTGGGCGACGTGCTCGAGGCGTACCAGGCCGGCCCGGCCAGCGTGCTCGCCATCGTGAAGGACTACGAGACGCTCTGTGATCTGAGCATCGACCAACTCAGCCTCTTCCTGGTGCCCAGTTCGCTAATCATCGTGGCCTGCGTGGGCGGTCCCCAGGCGGACGCGTCGATCCGCGTCTTTGCCCCGCGCCTGGGCTTGGCCGAAGATCCCGTCACCGGCAGCGCGATGTGCGCGCTCGCGCCGTGGTGGGTGGAGAAGTCGGGTTCGCCCACCGTCACCGTTCGTCAGGCCAGCTCGCGTGGCGGCATGATGTACGCGCGTCTCTTTGAGAGCAACGTCGAAGTGGCGGGCATGGCGCGCACGTTCTTCAGCGGGGAGATCTATCCGTGAGCGGCGTGCTCGGGCCGGGCGAGCGCACGCGGGTGCGCCGCCTGCCCAAGAAGGCCTCGTACGACAGGGATGTCATCTACGAGATACTCGACGAGGCGTGGGTCTGTCACATGGCCGCCACCGTCGATGGCCTCGCGATGGCTCTGCCGACCTTGCACGTGCGCGAGGGCGACACGATCTACCTGCACGGCAGTCCGTCGAACGCGGTGATGAAGGCCATTGTCCACGACGCCGAGGCCTTTGTGACGGTGACGGTCTTTGACGGTCTGCGACTGGCGCGCAGTGGCTTTGAGTCCTCCATTGCGTACCGGTCGGTGGCGGTAGTGGGTGCCGCGCGAGAGGTCACCGACGGCGCAGAGAAGTCGAGGGTTCTCGATCGCTTCGTGGACCGCGTGGTCGCCGGTCGCGCCGGGGAGGTGCGAGCGATGAGTGAGCGTGAGGAGCGTCTCACCTTGGTGGTGGCGGTCTCGATCGACGAGGCCTCGGCCAAGGTCTCGGCCGGCCCGACGGACGACGAACCAGAGGATCAGGCGTTGCCCATCTGGGCGGGCACGGTGCCCGCGCGACTCGTCTTCGGAGATCCGGTTCCCGATCCGTATGGCGCGATGGCGAACGGGCAGATCGAGGTGCCCGCGTCGGTGCGACGCCTGTTGGAGAGCCAGTGATCGGCGATGAGCTGCGCGCTCAGATCAGCGCCCTTGCGCCGGTCGATGAGCGAGAGCGCCTCTCGATCGCTCAGACGCTCGAGCGACTGACCTGGCCCGGGGATCCCTTGGACGAACACGCGAACGACCATCACGTCACCTCTTCGGCTTTTGTGGTCTCGTCGCGTGGGGTGATCCTTCACGAGCACAAGCTCCTGGGCATCTGGGTTCAGCCCGGTGGACACGTGGACGCGGGCGAGACGCCCGAGGTGGCGTGCGTGCGCGAGACGTTCGAAGAGACGGGCCTCGTCGCGCGTCACCGCGAACCGGCTTCGATCTTTCACGTCGACGTCCATCCCGGTCCCAACGGACACACCCACTACGACGTGCGCTACGTACTGCTCAGCGATCCAGTCGATCCGTCGCCACCGGAGGGTGAGAGTCCAGAGGTGTACTGGTTCGATTATCCGGCGGCGCTGGCGCGCTGTGAACCCGGGCTGCGCTCCGCGTTGCGCAAACTCGACGAGTTGAACGAGACCTTTGGCGTGAGAAACTGAGCGCGTGAGCGACACCGAGACATTGCGCGCCCTCATGGAGGCCGACCGTTGGATCGAGCGCGTGCGCTCCCAGCGCGACCACCTGCCCGAAAGTGTGGAACTCGCCGAACTCGAACGCCAACTGCGCGAACTCCTCGCCGAGCTCAAGGGCGCAGAGGCCGTTCTGGCACCCCTCGCAGCACTGTCGGACCAGACGTCGAAGGAGTCGGAGCGACTTCGCCTGCGCGCGAGGGACCTCGATCACGCGCTCGGCGCCTCCACGGCCAGTGCGCGCGAGTTGACCGCGATTCAAGGTGAGTTGACCCACGTGCGAGAGCGTCTGAGCGACAGCGAGGATCGAGAGCTCGCAGTCCTCGAGGAGCTCGAACCGGCCCAGGCGCGCGTGGAGGAGATCAAGGGGCTCGCTCAACCCGGCGTGCGACGTCGCTCGGAACTCATGGAGACGATCAAAGAGTTGCGTGCGTCCCTGGAGGATGAGGTTGCCTCGTTGACCACTGACCGCGTCGATCGGGCGCGCGAGGTGGCACCCGCCTTGCTCGCGCGCTACGACGCCGCGCTCGCGCGCGTGGGCACGTCCGGCGCATCCCAGGTGATTGAAGGACGCTGTGACGGGTGTCGTCTGCGCCTGTCGCCACTCGACTATGACCACTTCAAGGTTCTCGCGGCGGACACGTTCATGGACTGCCCCGAGTGCGGGCGCATTCTCCTGCCGTGATCGCACTCGTTCGACACGGTCAGTCGACCTCCAACGCCCAGGGACTCGTCGTCGGGCGCGGCGATCCTCACCTGACGGAGTTGGGCGAGCGTCAAGCGCGGGCCCTGGCTCCGTGGTTGGAGAACGTACGAGAAGTCTGGACCTCACCCTTAAACCGGGCCCGAGAAACAGCGGCGCTCGCCATGCCCGGGCTGGTCGCGGTCGTAAAGGACTCGTTCGTTGAACTGGACTACGGAACCTTCGAGGGTTCCTCGACCACACCCGGTGCCGGCGAGGGGTGGCGAGCCCTCGAACACCGTCATGACCAGGCCTTTGGGGGTGGCGAATCATTGGCCGACCTTGACAAACGGGTCCACGACGAGCTCGACGCTCTGCTCGGCGACACGACGAATCTGCTGTATTCACCGAGCGAGCACCTCGCGATCGTGAGTCACGTCTCGCCCATCAAGTCCGCGGTGGCGTGGGCATTGGGCGTGTCCGGATCGATCGCCTGGCGCATGCGCCTGGAGAACGGATCCCTGACGTTGGTGGGTGCGAGAAACGGGGCGCCATCGCTGATTCGCTACAACGCAGTACCCACGCTCACGTAGGTGTCACGCGCGCCTGGGGCCAACCGTTGGCCACGCGGGTCACAACTCTGGCCAAACCTTCAAGTGACCTGAGATCGATATAGAGACAACGGAGCCCGCCTGCTCCTCGCGGAACAGGCGGGCGCTCGATGTTTGGCCCCCCCAGCCAATACCGAAAAATTAGTTCGTCCCCAGAGGGATACCATGCTCACAAACGCCGTAAATAGACGCGTCGTGAGCAATTTCACAAGGAGGAATACGCGATGGAGCACAGGACTCTCGGTCAAGGGTTGGCGGTCTCGGCCGAAGGCCTCGGTTGTATGGGCATGAGCGAGTTCTACGGCATGACCGACGACGCCGAATCGATCGCCACCATTCACGAGGCGTTGGAGCTCGGCGTGAACTTTTTGGACACGGCCGACATGTACGGGCCCTTCACCAACGAGCGCCTCGTGGGTTCGGCCATCAAGGGTCGCCGCGACGGCGTGGTGCTCGCCACCAAGTTCGGTAATGAGCGTGGTGAGGACGGCTCGTACATCCGCGTCAACGGCACGCCCGAGTACGTGATCGCCGCCTGTGACGCCTCCCTCGCGCGCCTCGGCGTGGAGTACATCGACCTCTACTACCAGCACCGAGTGGATCCGAGTGTGCCCATCGAAGAGACCGTGGGTGCGATGAAGTCGTTGGTGGAGGCCGGCAAGGTTCGTCACCTGGGGCTCTCGGAGGCGGCCGCGTCGACGATCGAGCGCGCCCACGCGGTGCATCCCATCACCGCGCTGCAGAGCGAGTACTCCCTGTGGACCCGGGACCCCGAAGACGGAGTGCTGCAGACCTGTCGGCGCCTCGGTATCGGCTTCGTCGCGTACAGCCCGCTCGGCCGTGGTTTTCTCACCGACGAGATCGAGTCCTCCACGCTCGAGAGCAACGATTTTCGCTCGCACAACCCGCGGTTCTCGGGCACGGCACGTGAGCACAATCTCGCCCTCGCGCGTCGCGTCATGGCGATCGCTCGCGACAAGGGGGTCACGGCCGCCCAACTCTCTCTCGCCTGGGTGCTCTCGCGCGGCACTGACGTCGTGCCGATTCCCGGGACGAAGCGTCGCAAGTGGCTGCGCGAAAACGTGGCGGCCCTCAATATCACTCTCAGTGACGAGGACGTCGCCGCTTTGGAGGCGGCGGTGCCGCGCGAGTCGGTGGAGGGTGATCGCTACAGTGCCGCGACGATGTCCAGGCTCAACGGGTA
>DATHNV010000321.1:0-4462 GCA_035485615.1 Acidimicrobiales bacterium | reverse complement strand
CGCACGTCAAAGTCGTTCACCACGGATCGAACCTGTGCCTCGACGATGTCGGGATCGATGATCTGCACCGCGCTGACGCCCCGCGTGTTCTGGGCGGTGACCGCGGTGAGCGCGGTCGTGGCGAACACGCCGAAGGCGTTGAGCGAGCGGATATCGGCTTGAATACCGGCCCCGCCGCCTGAGTCCGAGCCCGCGATTGCGAGAGCGACGACGGGTGGCACCCACCAACCCTAACGATCAAAGCTCCCCGGTACGCTGGGTTCGTGGGACAGCTCTTTTCGGTCGGATCGGTGACCTCGACCTCTCGACTCGTCGTGGGCACGGGCGGATTTCGTTCGCTCGACGTCCTCGAAGCATCGCTGAAGGCGTCCGAGTCGACCATCGCCACGGTGGCCCTTCGCCGCGTCGACCCCAACGTGGAGGGCTCGATCTACGACCTGCTCACGGGGCTCAACGTCACCTTGCTGCCCAACACGGCCGGTTGCTACAGCGCCGAAGAAGCCGTCAAGGTCGCGGAACTCGCGCGCGAGGCATTTTCGACGCCGCTCGTGAAACTCGAAGTAATTGGCGACGACCTGACGCTGCTGCCCGACACCGCAGAGACGCTGGTCGCCGCGGCAGAACTGGTGCGTCGGGGATTTGAAGTGTGGGCGTACACTTCCGATGATCTGATCGTGGCTCAGCGCCTCGAGCAGTTGGGCTGTGTGGCCGTGATGCCACTGGGCTCACCGATCGGTTCGGGTCTGGGTATCCGCAACCCCCACGCGATCTCGCTCATCACCGAGCGCGTCGAAGTCCCGATCCTGCTCGACGCCGGGGTCGGGACCGCTTCGGACGCCGCACTGGCGATGGAGTTGGGGTGTGACGGAGTGCTGGCGGCTTCGGCCATGAATCGCGCGCTCGAGCCCGTCTTGATGGCCGAAGCACTTCGAGACGCCGTTCGCGCGGGGTACGCGGCTCGTCGGGCGGGCCGAATTCCCACGCGTTTGCACGCCGAGGCCTCCTCGCCAGCTCTGGGTCGCCCTGATCTGTTTGCCATCTAGGTCCCGCATAACTACACTGATGTAGTCCTTCGCGGTAGTCTGAATGGACCTCGGTCGGGAGGGTGTAGGTATGACAGTGACTTCGACAACATTCGGATATAGCGGGCCGACGGTCTGTCGCCTTACCGGGGTGACGTACCGTCAGTTGGACTACTGGGCGCGCACGGATTTAGTGACGCCCTCGATCACCCCGGCGTCGGGCAGTGGCTCCAAGCGCTCCTACTCCTACGGCGACGTGCTTCAGGTGAAAGTCATCAAATCGCTTCTCGATTCCGGCGTGTCCCTCACGCGTGCGCGCCAGGCGGTGGAGTGCTTACGCGACTCGCTCGGCGTGGACCTCGCCTCGAGCAGCCTGGTGCTGTCCGATTCAGGCTCGGTGCTGGCCGCGAGTGACGGCGACCTCGTCGACCTGCTGCGCGGCGGCCAGGGTGTCTTCAATATCGTTCCTCTCGCCAAAGTGGTCGCCGAGCTGCGGACCATGATGAGCCAAACAGAACTCACAAAGTCGGAGAAGGGGGCCGCCACGGCGTGACCTCTCCGTCGAGGAGCGACGACAACCGTCGTCGCCACCCGAGCCTGGTACCCAGCGTTCCTCAACCATTCGCTCACCCGAGCGAGCGCCTCTTCTCTCAACTTCTCACCCTCTACGGGCTCGAGTGGACGTACGAACCCGTCGAGTTTCCCCTTGAGTGGGACGAGCGCGGCACGCCGGTGCGCGGATTTCGACCGGACTTCTACCTGCCCGCCCAGCGACTCTTCATCGAACTCACGGTTCTCGAGCAGCGCCTCGTGACGAAGAAGAATCGCAAGATTCGTCGCTTCCGCCACCTGTACCCCGAGATCGAACTGCTGGTGGTCTATCAGCGCGACTTTCACCAACTGCTTCGCTCGCACGATCTGCGTATCGTGGATGGTCGAGCCGCTTAAGGAGCACCGTTGGATCGCCGTCCCTATCTGTACGACCTGCACGTCGAACTGGGCGCCAAAATCGTCCCCTTTGGCGGGTGGGAGATGCCCCTGCAGTACGCCACCGGAACGGTCGCCGAGCACCTGGCGTGCCGGCACGACGCGGTGGTCTTTGACGTCAGCCACTTGGGCACCGTTCGTTGCGACGGACCCGAGATGTTCGAGGCCCTACAGTCAACGCTCACCAACGACCTCAACAAGGTCGACCCGGGTCGAGCGCAGTACACGCACCTCTTGAATGACGACGGTTTTGTTGTCGACGACATCATCGTGTGGTGGGTCGGCGCTAACGAGTTCGACGTGATGCCCAACGCCTCGAACACCCAGGGCGTCACGTCGGCCCTGCCCGGGGGGCGTGACGTGACATCCGAGCGCTGCGTGCTCGCCATCCAGGGCCCCAACGCCCGCGCGAAGGCGGCCGCCGTTGATCCGCGTTTCGGTGACGTGGGACGGTTCCGCGTCGAACGTTTTCCCTACAACGGGGTAGAAGTTCGCGTGGCGGGCACGGGCTACACCGGCGAGCCGGGCCTCGAGATCGCTGCCCCCAATGAGGTGGCCGAAGGTATCTTTCGCGCGCTGATCGCCTCGGACATCACTCCGGCGGGCCTGGGCGCACGCGACACGCTGCGCTTGGAAGCCGCGCTCCCTCTCTACGGTCACGAACTCACCGACAGCTCCACCACCCTCGAGGCGGGCCTGGGCTGGGTTCTGGGTTGGAAGAAGGAGACGTTTCGCGGTCGTGCGGCCGTGGAGCGCGAACGCGAACGAGGTGTCGCGCGACTCCTTACGGGAGTCGCCACGTCGGATCGCCAGCCACTGCGAGACGGCGGTGAGGTGTCCGTCGAGGGAGATGTGGTCGGCACGCTGTCCTCGGGAAACTTCTCGCCGGTTCTCGGGCACGGCATCGGCATGGGACTCCTCGAACCGGGGCTCGCGCCGGGTCAACCGGTGACGGTGCGCCTGCGGGGACGAGAGATCGAGGCCGAAGTCGTCGCCCTGCCCTTCGTGGCCAAGGAGTCGTAGTGGCCGACTATCTGCCTCACACCAAGGACGACGTTGAGTCGATGCTGGCGTTCCTGGGCATGGACTCACTCGACGACCTCTTCGCCCACATCCCCGCCGCGGTTCGACTCTCCGGGGGACTCGACATCGAGCCCGGTCTGAGCGAACCGGACGTGGCCGCGATCTTTGCGACGTACACGGCGGCCAATCCGGCGCGCGCGACGAATCTGACGTGTTACGCGGGTGGGGGAGCGTACGACCACGAAGTGCCGGCCGTGGTGAAGGCTCTCGCAAGTCGTTCGGAGTTCGTCACGGCCTACACGCCGTATCAACCCGAGGTGGCCCAAGGAGTGCTGCAGGCCATCTTCGAGTATCAGACATTGATCGCGCGCCTGAGCGGACTGCCGATCTCCAACGCGTCGCTCTACGACGCGGCGACGTCGCTGGTCGAAGCGCTCAACATGGCCCACGGCGCGACTGACCGTCAGCGAATGGTGATCTCATCGGGCGTCCATCCTCACTGGCGTCAAGTGGCGCGCACCTTTGCGCACGGCACGGGACACGAGATCGTTGAGGTCCCGTTGCGCAACGGGGTCACCGACTGGTCGAGCGTGGACGTGAGCGGCGCGGCCGCGATCGTGGCGGCTTACCCGAACTACTTAGGCGTCCTAGAGGATCTCTCGGTCGCCAGGGAGTTGGCCACTCGCGAAGGCGCGCTGTTCATCGTGGGGGCGGACCCGGTAGCCGCAGGTGTCCTTAAGACCGCGGGCCAATGGGGAGCTGACGTCTTCGTGGGCGAGGGGCAGGCCTTTGGAACCGCCTTGTGCTTTGGTGGCCCGTACCTCGGACTGTTTGCCTGCAGCGATGCCCAAGTTCGACGGCTGCCGGGTCGCATCGTGGGCGAGACCGTTGACTCGAGCGACCGACGGGCGTTCGTCACGACGCTACGCGCCCGCGAACAAGACATCCGGCGCGAAAAGGCCACGTCGAACGTCTGTACCAATCAAACGCTCATGGCCGTCACCTCCGCGATTCAACTCGGCTGGCTCGGCACGGTGGGGCTGCGCGAGATTGCCACGCGCTGCGCCCAGGGTGCTCACTATCTCTTTGATCAGCTCGTCGCTCTCGACGGGGTTCACTCGATCAACGATCAGCCCTTCTTTCGCGAGTTTGCACTACGTCTCACGCGCCCAGCCAGCGAGGTGATTGAAGACATGGCCGATCACGGCGTGCTCGCGGGTCTGGCGGTCGCCGAACTGTGCCACGGACGCGATCCCTCCATTGAGGGGGAGAACGACGACGTCCTCCTCGTGACAGTCACGGAACGGCGCACCAAGGACGAACTCGATCGCTACGTCAGTGCCCTGAAGGAGGTCCTCGCGTGAGCGTCGCACCCGGAGGGCGCGCCGCGTCCGCACCACTGATGGGTCACGAGACCGAGCCCACGCTGT
>DATHNV010000320.1:0-5948 GCA_035485615.1 Acidimicrobiales bacterium | reverse complement strand
ACGTGCAAGCCGTGAGCCCGTCCCGCCACGAGGATCTTGGCGAACGCGTAGCTGAAGGGATTTGACGGAGCGTCGTGGATGGTGTCGTCAACCGTGGTGACCGGCATGCCAATGGACGCGGCGAAGTCGGCCGGTCCAAAGACAATGGACTCCAGGCGAGACGAGGCACCGCAGATCTCTTCGACGTTGATTAGCCCCTCGGCGGTTTCGATCTGCGCTTCGATGCCGACGTGACCCGAGGGCAGCCCCACGTTGACTTCCACTTGGGAGAGCAGCAGATCGAGCGCGACGACGTCCGATGCGCGACGCACCTTGGGCAGCATCACCTCATCGAGCCGCTCGCCCGCGTGACCCACGACCTCGAGCACGTCACCGTAGGTCCAGGGCGACTCCCAACCATTCAGACGTACACAGAGAACTCGATCGTCCCAGTGCAAGTCGCGAATGGCGCGCACGACCTTCTCGCGAGCGTCCACTTTTTCACTGGGCGCGACCGAGTCCTCGAGGTCGAGAAAAGAAAAGTCGGCCACTGACACGGGCGCCTTGGCGAGAAAACGTTCCGACGATCCCGGAGTCGAGAGGCACGAGCGACGAGGCAGATTTCGAGATCGCTGCGACATGGCGCGAATCCTAGGCCGTATGCGAAGCAAATTTCGTATCGTGATTCACACGACGGTGAGCGAGCGCTGGGCGTGACCAGGCGCATTACGCGGGTGCGAACAGTTCGTCTCGAACGATCACGGAACGTTCTACTAGCCTGGTCCAGTGACTGACGTCGGGCACGTGGTGCCTTTGACCCGGCCCGCAAGGGAATCGAAGCGATTTCACTTCACGGTCGCCTGCTTTGCGCTCAGCGCACTGACCCTTGGCCTCGTCGTCACCTCTGCGCATCCCGCGGGAGCGTCCGGGCTCTCCAATGATCGCCAGAAGGCCAAGGTGCTCCTGAGTCAGATCAACCGACTCAACGGCGAAGTGAGCCTGCTCGGACAGAAGTATGACGAGGCCCTCATCAAACTGCACGCGCTGAACGCCCAGATCGCCAACACCAAGAACATCATCGCCAACATTGAGTCGAACGAGAGGAAGGGGCACCGCCAACTCCAGGCCGACGTCGTCTTCGCCTACGTCACCAACGGCGGCAACGCGTCCAACAATCCCCTCTTCGCCAAGAACGCCTCGCGGGCCAGCGCGACCAACGTGTACTCCCAGTTAGCCGCGGGCAACATCAACACCACGATCGCAAATCTAAAGACGGACAAGATTCGCTTGCTCCAAGACCGTGGTCTGCTGCGCGCCGAAGACGCAAACGCTCGGGTCTACACGCGTTCGGCCGCTCACTCCCTCAACAAGGCCAACGTCATCCAGGCCCAACTCAAGAACAGCCTCTCTCAGGTCAAGGGCCAGATCGCCTCGGACGTCGCCGCGGCCGAGGCCGAGGCCGAGGCCGCCTCGGAGAACTCCGTCAACAGTGTGGACACCAATATTCCGGCACCCCCACCCGGCTCGTCCGCGGTGGCCGCAACCGCCATCCGAACCGCCGAGGAGTACCTCGGTGTGCCCTACGTGTGGGGCGGGGCGAGTCGCTCGGGGGTGGACTGCTCGGGGCTTATCATGCTCGCCTACGACGCTGCGGGCATCGACTTTCCGCACTACTCGGGCGCGATGTACGAAGACACCGAACGAGTCCCCCTGTACGACATTGAGCCGGGCGACCTGCTCTTCTACGGGCCCGGCGGGGATGAGCACGTTGCCATGTACGTCGGCGGCGGTGACATGATCGAGGCGCCCGAGACCGGCCAGGTGGTGCACATCACCCCCATCCGGCTCTACGGCGGATTCGTGGGGCTGGGCCGCCCCCGCTAGGTGACGGGTTTTCCCACTTCGTTCCACCTCGGGCCGCTCGTCTTTCATATCTACGGCTTCGGCCTGGCGATTGCCGCGTACGTTGCCTACCTTTATGCGCGCCGGCGTCTGGAGAAACGCGATATCTCGGTCGCACCTTTCGCCCGCTTTACGTTCTGGATTCTCGTCAGTGCACTCATCGGTGCAAGGGCCGCCAACATCGCCACCAACTGGAGCTACTACGACGGTCATCCGGGCCGCTGGATCGCGGTCTGGCAGGGAGGTCTCGCCAGTTTCGGCGGCATCGGCGTGGCACTGATCGTCGGGCTCTTCCTCTGGCGTCGCTACTGGCCCGAAACCCGGCTCACCGCGTTCACCGACGCGTTGGTCCCCGCCCTCATCGCCGGGTGGGCCCTCGGGCGCTTCCTCGGACCCCAGTTCATGGTCGACGGCGGTGGACACCTGACCCACCAGTGGTTCGGCCTGCACTATCACGGCCAGGTCGGCAAGCGCGTCCCGGTCCCCCTCATCCAAGGATGTGAAGACGGACTTCTCTGGCTCATTCTGATCGCCGTAGAACGCACGAAGGCCAGGAACGTCCCCGGGGTCATCACGTCGATCGGCATGATCGTGTGGGGAATCGTGCGGTCAACCGACGAGCGTTTGCTGCTCGGACAGGAGTCGCACAGCGGTTCCCTCGGCGTGCAGATAGCTGGCCTCGTTCTCGCGGGGGGTGGCGTCGCCACGCTGATCGTGCACTGGCCGCGACGACGTGCGCACGACGACCTGGCCGATCAGGCGATCGAGTCGGGCGACTCGCAGCGCACTTAGAACAAAGAGTTCCATTCCGCGACCGTGAGTTGCGCCAGGGGACGCACCGACTCACTGGCCTGGGTCACGATCACTCGCGCGTCGTCGATGTAGGACACGTGATCCAAGCCGACTCGTCGCCACGGCGAAAAGACCGAGCGGGTTATTGCGTCTTGAGAGTACAGCGGTCGCACCAACAGTTCCTCGGGCGACGCAGCCACCACAACGGCCGGGCGTTCCTTGGACGTGACTTCGGGTTGGGCCGGATCGACGGCGTCAAAGGTGACCTCGACGAGGATCAAAGATCCGACGAGTGGGTGGTCGGGGTCAAATCGCGACTCCTCTAACGGAGTGAGCAGTGCTCGACGGCGCACTTCGGGCGCACTGGACGGTGCGGGCGCGATGGGAGCGCCGGGACGCACGGGTGCGGTGTTCTTGGGGTGGGCTCGACTTGGCGCCCGATTCGCCGCGAGCGCCTTCTTCTTGCGCTTTTCCTCCTCGCGGCGTTGTTTGCGCTGTTCGCGAATCTCGGGTCGAACTTCGCGCGGCGGCGCGAGAACCGACGCCGCCGTGAGTTCGGGGATCTCGGGCAGCGCAAACTCCTCACGTTCGCCCAGCAGTTGGCGACAGTGAGGGGCAGCAGGAAAGTTGTCGCCGACGGCGAAGGCGAGCACGCTCAGCGCATCGTCAATCGAGCCGCCATCCTGCAGGAACTCGTCGATAGCGGCGGCCAGACGCTCATAGCTCGGGTTCTCGGCGTGATCGCCGAGCAGTTCGATGACCTTTTCGAGCGGCGTGAGGGCGATGACTTCGAGCAGACCGCGAACCGCGGCCACGGGCGCACTCACGGCGAACGCCTCGACGTCGCGGCGCTGTTGTAGTTGGCGCAGCGGCACGCCGACCACCGCGCTCACCTTGGCGTTGGCGCGCAGGTCCAAGGTGTCGACCACGCTCAACACATGTTCGGCGTCCATCTTCAAAAGCGCCGCTCGCATGACGGTGTTGGCGCTGCTGGTCGAGTCAGTCACGGAGTTACGAGTGAGCGGCGAGGTCGAGAAACGATGTGCTCATTGATTCGCGATAGAGAGCAGTCACGCCTCCAGTATTGCAGGGGAGCCCTGCGTTCTTATCTGAGTGGCCGTCTAGCGCGGACCCTTCCAATTAGCATCTTTTCAGTGGAACAGTCGACGCCGTACCGGAGTGAACTGCCCACTTCTCTCAAAGGGGCCTCCTAGTGTCGCGTCGCATCTGGCGACTCGCCATCGTCGTCATGATCCTGTTCGCCGCGGTCATCGGGCAGGCGGCGTACGTGCAGTTCTTTCACGCCAAGGCCCTCGACGCCTCGCCCCTGAACCCCCGCAACGACGTGTCGAGCCAGCTGTACCCGCGCGGCGAAATCCTGGCCGCGAACGGCGAGGTGCTCGCCCAATCAATCCCCACGCCGAGCGTCACGAATCCGTGGCGACGCATCTATCCCCAGGGATCGCTCTTTTCCGCTGAGGTCGGTTTCACCTCTACCGTGTACGGACCGTGGGCGTTGGAGGCGAAGTACAACAGTTACCTTGAGTCCCACCCGCTGCCGCCCCAGAGCTTCGAGCAGCTGCTTGAGCCCACGCAGGGCGATGACTCGATCACCTTGACCCTGCAACCCGAGCTCCAAAAGGTGGCCCAAGCCGCACTCGGCGGCAAAGACGGGTCCGTCGTCGCCATTGTGCCAGGCACGGGAGCGATTCTCGCGATGTACTCCAACCCGACGTACAATCCTCTTCCCTTTACAGCCGTGTCGACCGCCATCCAAGAGGCGGCGTGGACGAGGGATAACAAAAAAGATGCCGAGGGCTATCCACCCCTCGGGCTCGTCGCCACGCAGCAGACGATCTTTCCCGGATCCACGTTCAAGGTGATTACGACGGCCGGCATCGTCAAGTACAAGCCGTCCCTGCTCACCCAGGACATCCCCGTCAAGGTCTGTACCGCGTTACCGGACTCCAACAAAACGCTGTGCAACGACGGTGGCGTGCCCTGTGGGGGCACCGTCGAAGAGATGCTCCCTCAGTCGTGTGACCCCGGGTACGGCCTGCTCGGTATTGACCTCGGTGCTCAAGATCTCACCGCTACGGCCGACGCCTTCGGGTACAACCAAGTTCCGCCCATCGACCTGCCCGGCGCAGTGGCATCGTTCTTTCCGACTGAGTCGAACCTGGCCGCCAACCCACCGTTCCTGGCGTACTCGGCGATTGGCCAAGAGGACGTTCAGGCGACCGCGCTTCAGAACGCGCTGGTCGCGGCGGGCATCGCCAATGGCGGCACGATCATGACGCCACACCTCCTCGCGTCGATCCAGGGTCCCGACGGCGCGACCATTCTGCGTTATAAGAAGTCGGTGTGGAAGACGCCCCTCACCGAGGCGCAGGCCTCCCAGGTCACACCTCTCATGGAAAAGGTCGTCACCGAAGGTACGGCAGCCCAGGTGGAGTTCTTGCCCCAAGACGACGTCGCGGCCAAGACCGGCACCGCGCAAGTCGGAAACAACCTAACTAACGACACCGACGACTGGATGATCGCCTTCGCTCCCGCGACCGATCCGGTTATCGCCGTCGCAGTCAGCGTGCCGTTCCAGGCGTACAACAGGACAGGCGCCATCGTGGCCGGCCCCATCATGAAGTGCGTCATTGAGGCAGCGATCGCCATGAGCCAAGGAAAGCCCGCATCCGGGACGTCCACGACCTGCAACTTGCCGTCCCTCGACAGCACGACAACCACCACAACACGAACCACTACAACGACTTCGCCCTCGCACTAGTGCCGACGCGGGCACAACCCTAGAATCACCCTTGTGCACCCACGCGTACGTCGTCGTTTCGCTGGCTGGCTAAGCGTTCTGCTGGTCAGCGCGGGGGGCGCGTGGTATCTGCCTAGCGTCTCGGGGGCGACCAGTCTCACGTCGGGACATGAGTTCGACTATCCCGTGGGTCTCGCCTTCAGCGGCAGCAAACTGTGGGTCGCCAACGAAAAGGGCAACTCGGTCTCCGAGATCAATCCCGCGGATGGATCGTGGGTCGCCTCGCTGACCTCGGGACCCTACGGCATCGAACAACCCACCAGCATCACCAGTTATGGCTCCGACATCTTCGTGGCGAACTCGGTCGGCTCAGTGAGCGAGATCTCCGCGACCACCCGCAAGCTCGTTCGCATCGTCTTTGGCAAGCAGTACCACCTCAAGAATCCGGTCGCGATTACCGAGACGGGCGGGCGGGTCCTGGTTCTCAACGCGGGCGCGGGCTCGGGATCGATCA
>DATHNV010000319.1:0-7282 GCA_035485615.1 Acidimicrobiales bacterium | reverse complement strand
GGGCGGCTGGGGAGCGATCGGGGGAACATCGATCGGCGCGCCCATCGTGAGCGCGCTCATCGCCACCGCGGCCCAAGCGTGCGCGCCCACGGGCGGGCGACTTGGTTTCGTGAACCCCCAGCTCTACGCCATGGCGGCAACCGGGTACGTCGATGTCACCTCGGGCACCAACAACCTCTATGACGTCGGCGAGTATCCGGCCGGTGTGGGCTACGACATGGCCTCGGGTCTGGGCAGCCCGAACGGAGCCGTCTTCCTCGCCGGTCTCTGCACGCAGGCCGCGTCGCCGAGTGAGAGCTCGTTCGATCTCTCGTCTACCGTCGGGGTCGCCAAGACGGCGGGGCCCACGATCACGGTCACCCTGCGTAATTCGGCCGGCGGCATCCTGCCCAACGCGCAGGTCGACGTGAGTGCCACCGCCCCGGGTGGTCAGCTCAGCATCAACAACGTCTACGACACCACCGATGGCGTCGGCACCGCGCAGAGCACGCTCACGACCAACGCCTCGGGCCTGGTGTCCTTCAGCGTGGGATCCTCCATCGCCCAGAACGTCGCGCTCACGCTGAGCTACGCCAACCAAACGATCTACACGTCCACGCTCACCTTCAACGCCGCGGCCGCGCTTACGCGTCCCGAGGCGCCGACGATCATCACGCTCGCCCCGCTCGTGGGTGGATTCACTCTCGTGCTGCGCGCCCCGAGCATGACCGGGGGCAGCTCGATCACCGCGTACCAGTACTCCATCAACGGTGGACGCACGTGGGCCGCCCTCGCCAAGGGTGCGTCACGAATCAGCGTGACAAAGTTGGCCAAGCATCGCGCCTACAGCGTGACCGCTCGTGCACTCAATGCCCAAGGGGCGTCAGTCTCTTCGAGTGCGCGACGCGTTGTAACACGTTCTTAAACGCATTTGACGCCAGACTGGAAGGAGTTCAACGAACTCCCCCTCCTAAACTTTTGATGGTGAGGGTCCGTATCTGATGGGTCGCAACGCCCACGTGAGGACGCCAGTGAAGTTTCCCCGACTAGCAGTGATGAGCGCGATACTGGTGACGAGCACCGTTCTCGTAGCCACTCAGTCCCACGCGGTCACCACGGCTCCGACCAATGGTCAGCCCCTCTATCAGTTCGCCGAGACCGGGACCGGTACGTTTCCCTGGAGTGCTGCGTCGCTCGAGGCCAAGCTCAACTCCACGACCATGTTGGGCGGACCCCACGGCGCCACTAGCTCGACCGAAGGCGCGCTCGCCTATCGCACCAACGCGAATCAACTCGCCCTCTACGTGCAGACCAACGCCGGGAACACCGCGTGGCGCAACTACTCCACGGGCAACGACGTGCCCGTACCGGCCGACGACCCGGTCCCGTTCTTTGACCCCTCGGGCAACGTCGACATCGTCTACGTCGACGCGAACGGCCAAGCGATCCTCGTCGTTCCGAACGAACCCGACACCACAGCGTGGGCGCGAGCGCACTACGGCACGCCGTGGCGCAAGTACGTGTCGATCAATCTGAGCGCCTTGACCGACGTCGCTGCGGCCACGGGCCTGCCGAGCGCGCAAGTCGTCGGCGACAACGCGACCCTCGCGTATCGCACCACGACCAATGAGATCGAGGTGGTCACCATGTCCTGGACCTCCAGCGATCCCATTCCCATCTACAACCAGGCCTCGGCCACGGTGAACTACCAAGGCCTCGCTACCTCGGTGTCGGTGCCCCAAGACCGCACTCCCAACCTTTCCCCCCGGGCGACAACCACGACCACGACGACCAAGCCCACCACGACTTCGACAACGACGACGACCGTCCCGCCGACCGTGGCGACCGGCTTTGCCAGCGATCCCGTAGTCATCCCGGGAGCCACACCCGCCTTCGCCGACATCTTGAACAACGGCGATGTCGTCGTCGACACCGAGGAGGGGTCACTGGTGGCGTGGTCCAGTAGCAACCTCACCCTCACTCTCGGAACTCCCGTGGCGACCGGGACCTTGGCACTAGGAGCCAGCGCCGCTCAAGTCGACTTTGCCGCCCTCACCACGGGCGGGAGCGTCGAGCTCTTTACGAGTATCTCCTCCGGTCAAATCTGGAACGAGTCCAACGTCACGACGCTCGCCGCGGGCGCACCACCCTTGAGCGGCGCACTCTCGGTGCAAGTCACGCCAAGCCAGGTCGCCATCGCCGGTCAGGCCGCCAACTGGGGCGACCTCTACGTGCTCACCAGCCCCACCGAGTCCAACTCGTGGACCGCGACCAACGTGTCCACGACCGCCGGGAGCGACGCGAGAACGGTCGGGCCCAGCGTGACCGGTCTGCAGATCAACGGGACCCTTACGTTGTACGCCGCGGGCGTGAACTCGCCCCCGCCCCAGGGCGTGGGCGTCTACGCGATCCCGAGCGCGGACTGGAGCAACGCCATCACCGCGGGATGGCCGATCCTGTCCGAGACCGGGGGCCTCGGCACGCGCAGCGCGCCGTGGGTCGGCTTCACGGGTTCGTCCAACGTCGATGTGTCCCCTGACTTTCTCATGGGTCAGGCGATCTATAACGCACACAAGCGCGTCACGTGGCTGTCGTTCTGGACGGTGAGCGGTCCGCTGAAGGGACAGCCGATGACGACGTCGAACTACTACTCCCACGGTTTTGCAGCGGGAGCCTGGGTCGCGACACAGATCGATACGTACCGCAGCCTCGGTGTGGGCATCAAGCCCGACTGGGTGATCTTCGACCCCGAGGGGTACCCGGATAATCACTCGGGACTCGACGCGCCCGGCGGCGCGAGTCCGGCGACGCTGGCGACCTACGCGACGTACTGGAGTGGGATGCTCTCGGGTTGGTCGGCGGGCATCGCCTCGGTCGATCCGTCGCTCAACGCGGCGGTCTACGCCTCGCAGTCGGAGTACCGCAACTACCAACTCGCCTCGGCGTCGATGCCGGTCTTCGTGGCTCTGGCCTTTGGTGGCGGCGGTCCGGTACCGGTCACGGGCGCGACCGGGCCCAACGTGCGTGGCTTCATCACGTTCAACGCTTCGTGCTCACCCACCTCGACATTGGCCAACGAAGCCGCCACGCTCGAGGGTCCGCCCTGGAGCGGGCAGTTCAACACCCTGCAGTTCAACCCCGGCGTCTACTGCGCGCCGCCGCCGTCGTAACCTAGGCGCATGAGCGACACCCCAACCGACGACGAGGGCGCCAAGGTCCAGGACCTGCGAGCACGAATCAAGCAGATCACCCAACCACTCGTCGAGTCACTGGACGCCCGCCTCTCGGCCCAGGTCGACAAGCGCGTCGACCAGCGCGTGGACGAGACCTTCAAGGATCGACTCTCGGTCATCGAGCGCGCCATCGCGGACCTCGATCGCGCCGTCCACGATCTCCAGCACAAGCTCACGGAACCCGAGCAGGGTCCAAGCACCGACTAGCGACGGCGCGAACGGTCGCGCTGAATGGCCCAGCGCAGCGTCACGACGCACAGCGCCACCAGCGCAACCACGAAGACGGAAAACACGGCGACGAACACGTCACCACGCTAGGTCGTCTGTCACACCGCCTGGTCACACTGGATCAATGACTTCTTTGCTGGACGACTCTCCGCGATGCGTGATGGACGTCCTGCGCGGAGAGCGTTCGACGAGACCGGATCCCGACACGGCGAGCGCCGCGCGGGTGCGCGCCGTCTTAGAAGAGTCGCTCGCCGAGCTACTGGGAGATGACCCGCGCGACGAGGCGATCACGGTGCGCGCGTCGTCGCTGCGCCAAGAAGGCCCCACGCGCGAGAGCGGGTCGCCGCTCGGTCCCGTGCGCGGAATACTCGTCAATCAAGCACTCCGGCTGCTGTGCGCCGGCGTCGCGATCGGCGACGTCTACCGCGACACACTGTGCGCGTGGCGCGCCGAGGCGGGTGAGAACTACCTCACGGGGTACGTCGATCAACTCGACGGCGATGACGCAGCGCGCCTACGCGCCGACGTCGAAGCACACTGGGTCACCCTCAAGCGGTCCTTCGGATCTCTGTCGAACTGGTGGCTACCTCGTACGTCGCTTCGCGCGTACCAGCGACTGGCCGGGGGCAACGTGATCTTGCGCGACATGGTGGATCTGATGGTGGGCACGACCTCGAGCGATGTCGCGTCCGTGGCGATCCTCGACGTCACCACGTCGCCGCTCGACGAGGGAGCCGAGCGCGTCATGCGGTACCACGCCCTCGTTCAGACATTGCGCACGGGCATCGTGCCGCTGCGCACGTCGATGTTCTCCACGGGCACCGGTGAACTGTGGAGCGTCGACGTCGAGAGCGAGTTGCTCGCGCGCTCGGTCGATGACGTACTGCGCGTCATCGAAGGTCTTGCGTGACGACCACCCTCACTCACCACCGCTTGTCCTCACGAGTAATGAACCGACTGCTAGATGAGGCGTCTCTCAAGCCCGCGGTTCTCACCGACGATCATCGTCGCTCGCTGAGCGCGCGATTTCGCGCCGTGCCCCACCTCGATCACCGGCGACTCGACGCCTGGATGGTGGAGCGCGCGGGCCGCACAAGCGATCCGTTTCGATGGTCACCGGCCACCGCACGTCGGGTATTAGGCAACAACGCCCTGCGGCGCAACATCGCCGAGCCCCCGCTCACGCGCCTCGGTGCGGTGGAGAGAGAACTCGACGAGCAGTTGTTGCGCTACGTGGAGGGATACGCCCGTCCCGGCTCGCTGGCGTCGTATCTCGCCACATGTTCGAACGCGGAACTCGGACTCGTGCGTAGCGAAGCAGCGAACTGGACGACGCAACTGGCCGAGGTGACCGACGTGATTGCCCGACCGTGGGAGGTCGCGGCGAGTGACGTCTACTACGACGTAGCCCGCGCTCGCACCACGTTGCGTGGTCGCCGTGACGTGATCGTGACCAACGAGGAAACGCGCGTGCTGGTACGCGTGCGTCTCGGCTCGCCCGGTAAGAGTGCGGGACCGGGGCTACGCGCTGATCTCACCATCGATGCCCTCGCGCACACCCAGGGAGAGAGCGCGTCACGAATCATCGGGGTCTGGCCCGAGGCGGGAGTTCTCTTGAGCGTGGAGGGCACGATGGCTGACCTTCGCGCCGGCGCACGCGACCTCGTGCGAACCGCTGTGGTGAGGCAGCGTCCTCACGCACGACTCGCCGCCTAGTTCGGCCAAAGGACCTCACCTAGTAGCGTGGTAAGGCTATGGCCACCCGCTCCTCCCTTCGTAATATCGCCATCATCGCCCACGTGGACCACGGGAAAACCACGTTGGTGGACAAGATGCTGCGCCAAACCGGCTCCTTTTCGGCCCACACGGAACTCACCGAGCGGGTCATGGACTCCGGTGACCTGGAGCGCGAAAAGGGCATCACCATCCTCGCCAAGAACACCGCGGTCAAGTGGCACGACCTCACCATCAACATCATCGACACACCTGGTCACGCGGACTTCGGCGGCGAGGTCGAACGGGGCCTGGCGATGGTCGACGCGGTCATCTTGTTGGTCGATGCGGCTGAAGGCCCCCTTCCCCAGACGCGATTCGTCCTGCGCAAGACCTTGGAGAAGCGACTGCCCGTCGTCCTCCTTATTAACAAGGTCGACCGGCCCGACGCCCGCGTCGCCGAGGTGGTCGAAGAAGTCGAGAACCTCTTCTTGGACCTCGACGCGGACGAACACCAGATCTCCTTTCCGATCCTCTACGCGAGTGCGCGCCAGGGTTGGGCCTCGCTCGATCCCAACGACACGTCGGGCGACCTGACGCCGCTGTTTCAAACGATCGCGGACTACGTGCCCGCGCCGGAGTACATCGAAGGTCACGGACTCCAGGCCCTCGTGTGCAACCTCGACGCCTCGCCGTACCTGGGACGTCTCGCGCTGTGTCGCGTGGTGAATGGGTACCTCGAGCGAGGACAGCGAGTCGCGTGGTGTCACATCGACGGCTCCGTGGAGTACGCCAAGGTGACCGAGCTGTTTATCACCGAGGCCCTCGAGCGGATCTCGGCTGAGGGCGCGGGTCCCGGTGACATTGTGGCCGTCGCCGGTTTCGAGGACATCACCATCGGTGAGACGCTCGCTGACGCCGAGGACCCACAGCCCCTCGAACCCTTGCACGTCGACGAGCCCAGCCTCTCGATGACCATTGGCATCAATACGTCGCCCTTGGCCGGCACCGAAGGCAAACTGCTCACCGCGCGCATGGTGAAGGATCGCCTCGACCGCGAACTGGTGGGCAACGTGGCGCTGCGCGTGCTGCCGACCGACCGTCCCGACGCCTGGGAGGTTCAGGGGCGCGGTGAACTGCAACTCGCCATCCTCATCGAAACGATGCGTCGTGAGGGATTCGAACTCACCGTGGGCAAGCCCCAAGTGGTGACGCGCATGATTGACGGCAAGGTGAACGAGCCCATGGAGCACGTCACCATCGACACGCCCGAGGACTTCATCGGTCCCATCAACACGCTGTTGGCCACCCGCAAGGGCACGATGGTCGATCTCGTCAACCACGGCACCGGCTGGGTGCGCATGGAGTGGCGCATCCCCGCGCGTGGACTGGTCGGGATTCGTACCGAGTTCATGACCGAGACGCGCGGGGCGGGCATCATGCACTCGACCTCGGATGGCTACGAACCCTGGTACGGCGACATCCGACTTCGCCAGAAGGGCACGCTGGTGGCCGACCGTCGCGGCGACACCACCGCCAACGCCCTGCTCGATCTCGAACAGCGAGGCGTTCTCTTCGTTGGCCCGGGAGTGGAGGTCTACGAGGGAATGATCGTGGGCGAGAACACGCGCCCCGACGAGATGAACGTCAACCCGACGAAGGAAAAGAAGCTCACCAACATGCGCGCATCGGGTAGCGACAACACCGAGCGAATCGCACCGCCCACCATCTTCTCGCTCGAACAGGCCCTCGAGTTCATCGCCGACGACGAGGCCGTCGAGGTCACACCCAAGTCGGTGCGACTGCGCAAAGTGGTGCTCGATGTCGCCGCGCGACACCGCGCCAACAAAAAGGCCACATCAGTCGCCCAGTAGTGTTGTCCCCGGAGGGATGACAGAGCGGCCGAATGTACCGGTCTTGAAAACCGGCGTGGGCTTGCCCACCGTGGGTTCAAATCCCACTCCCTCCGCCAGGTCCTGCTCCTTGGATAGACGCGATCCGCAGAGCGTCGTGAGATACTCCCCTCATGTCGAAGCGCGACCGAGACCAGATGCGAGAGTTCTACGACGAGTTGGGGGAAGCGGAGTGGACGCGACTGGAGGCTACGCCGCGCGGACGCGTGTCCTTCG
>DATHNV010000318.1:0-4547 GCA_035485615.1 Acidimicrobiales bacterium | reverse complement strand
CCCGCTGCTGCAAAAGAGTGAAGCGCACGGCGGAGCATCCGTGGTGGCCCTGGACTTCGATGGATCACGCGCCTATCCGATGTACGACTGGATGGGGGTCATGAAGGCGGGACTCGAGTCCCTCGGTCGCTACCTCGCGCGCGAAGTGGGGCCCGATCGCATTCGCGTCAACATGCTGGCCGCCGGTCCCGTGCGAACGATGGCCGCCAAGTCAATCCCGGGCTTCGAGCTCTTCGAAGAGACCTGGGGCGAGCGAGCACCGCTGGGATGGGATGTCCATGACGCCAGCGCGGTCGCCGACACCGCCGTCGCCCTGCTGTCGCCGCTGCTGCGCGCGACGACCGCCTCCATCATCCACGTTGATGGTGGCGCCCACGCGATGGGCTGACGACATCGCAACGCGAGCTGTTAGGGCTCTTGACCCGCGAACTGGGTCTCGTAGAGGTCGCGGTAGAGACCCACTTGAGCGTGAAGTTCGGCGTGCGTGCCACGCTCGACGATGCGACCACCATCGACCACCAGGATCTGATCGGCGTTGCGAATCGTCGAGAGTCGGTGCGCAATCACCAGTGAGGTGCGTTGGCTCATCGTCTCATCGAGCGCGCGTTGGACGGCCGCCTCGCTCTCAGTGTCCA
Organism: Acidimicrobiales bacterium; assembly: GCA_035485615.1. GTDB lineage: Bacteria > Actinomycetota > Acidimicrobiia > Acidimicrobiales > RAAP-2 > RAAP-2. The sequence continues at coordinate 3,912 of DATHNV010000318.1, read as the reverse complement.
GGTGCGCTGTGGCTTCATCTAGGACAACCAGGCTCGGCGCCTTGAGCAGCAATCGGGCCAGCGCGACGCGCTGCTTCTCGCCTCCCGAGAGGCGGTACCCGCGCTCGCCCACGACGGTGGCGAGACCCAAGGGCAGCGACGCCACCAGATCGGCGATCTGAGCCGACGCGAGCGCCTGGGCCATCTCTTCATCCGTGGCGTCGGGCTTGGCGAAGAGCAGGTTGGCGCGCAGGCTGTCATGAAAGAGGTGCGCGTCCTGGGTCACGACCCCGACGGTCGCGTTCAGCGAGGCGGTCGACGCGTCGCGCAGGTCGACGCCGTTGATGGTGACCGAACCGGCGTCCACGTCGTAGAGGCGCGAGACGAGCATGGAGATGGTGGTCTTGCCAGCACCGCTCGGACCGACCAGGGCTGTCATCGTTCCCGGTTCGACGACGAAGTTGATGTCGTGGAGCACCGCGGTACGCGGCGTGTCGTCCAGGCGCGCGACCGCCTCGAGCGAGGCCAGCGACACCTCCTCGGCCCCGGGGTACGCGAAGTCCACGTGCGTAAAGCGCAGCTCGGCGGGACCCGGTGGAATCGTGACCGGAGAAGCGCTCTCTTTGATCATGGGCTCGAGATCCAATACTTCGAAAAGGCGTTCGAAACTCACCATCGCCGACATGTAGTCGATGTTGAGACTCGACAACTGAGTCAACGGACCGTAGAGCCGTCCCAGGTACGCAGTCAGCGCGACGACGGTGCCGATGGCAAAGACCCCGTGAATGACTTCGACCGCGCCGAATCCGTACGCGAAGGCCGTGGCCAATGAGGCGGTGAGGGTGAGGGAGATAAAGAAGAAGCGCTGGTAAGTCGCCTGGCGTATGCCGATGTCGCGCACTTGGGCCGCGCGAGCTTCGAAGTTCTCGCGCTCCTCGCCGGGGCGCCCGAAGAGCTTGACCAGCATCGCGCCCGCCACGTTGAAGCGTTCGTTCATCACCATGTTCATCTCGGCGTTCAGTTCCATACCGCGCTGAAACAGCGTGCCCAGACGTCGTCCGACCCGGCGCGCGGGAATGAGAAAGACGGGCACGAGGATGAGGGCAACCAGGGTGATGGGCCAGCTCAAGATGAACATCACCACCAAGATGATGACGACGAGCACTACATTGCCCACCACGTTGGAGAAGAGGTCGGTAAATGCCTCCTGGGCGCCGATCACGTCGTTATTGAGTCGACTGATGAGCGCGCCGGTCTGGGTGCGCGAGAAAAAGGCGATGGGCATCTGTTGAATGTGCTGGAAGACCTCGGCGCGCAGGTCGTAGATAAGACCCTCGCCAATGAACGCGGACACTCGACGCTCGAACATCTGCAAACCCGCGTCGCCAATGGCCAGGATCCCCGTGACGACCGCCAACCACACCACGAGATGGACGCTGTGCTCGGGGATCCCGACGTCGATGATCTCGCGCAGGATGAGGGGTGAGACCGAGGAGATGATCGCGTCGATGACGACAACAATCAAGAAGAAGATGAGCGCCCGGCGGTAGTGCCGCGCGAACTTAAGAATCCGTGGCAGCGTGCCCTTTTTGATCCGATGCTCGAGGATCTTTCGGTCGCGGCGCAGCGAACGCAGGCCCCCTCGCCCACCACCGCCCATCCCGCCGCCGCGCATGCTCATTGCGTACCTTTCGCCCCAGGCAGTGTAGGAAGTGACACCCCGGCTACGAGCGCGTGACCGCGTCTAGGAGACGAGGGCGCTCACGATAATGACGAGGCCGAGGATCATCATCACGCACGCACCAACTTCGCGCATCACCACCAATCGCTGCGGCGAACCGGATAGCCACTCTCGCGCGGTGCCCGCGATGATGCCCCAGGTCGAGTCGCTACAGAACGCCAAGCCCGTAAAGATCACCCCGAGGAGCAACAACTGGAGGGTGACGTTGCCCTTCGAGCGGTTCACGAAGTGCGGAAAGACCGCCACGAAGAAGACCAGCGCCTTGGGATTCAAGACGCCCACCGTGAATCCTTGTCGCACGATGGTGGTGTTGCGCGGTCGAACGCCTTCGCGTTCGCTCATCGCACGTGCGTGCTCGTGGCGGTGGCGCATCGCACCGATGCCGAGCCAGATCAGGTATCCCCCGCCGAGCACCTGCAGCACGATCGAGAGCGCCTTGGAGTGCGCGAGCAGTGGACCAAGTCCCACCGCCACGATCACCGAGAGAATGAGGGTACCGAGGCAGTTGCCGAGCACGGTGAGCACCGCCACGGCGCGGCCCCACGCGATACCGCGCGCCAAGGTGAACAGGACGCTCGGTCCGGGCACGATGATAATGACGAGCGACGCCACCACGAATGTGGCGAGTTGACCTCCGCTGATCACCCCTACTCCCATCGAGCGGACCGCCTCGGAGCGACCGCTGTTGGTGTCCCTCACCGCGTCACGCGATTCGTTCACGCTATCGGAGACGCTCTCGTCGTCCCCGCCCTCGCGGGTTCTAACTTGGGGTCATGAGCCCACGAACCGTGCAGTTTCCCGCTCCGTTTTCCTGGGGCACGTCGACCTCGGCGTATCAGATTGAAGGCGGCAACGACAACACCGATTGGTGGCGATTCGAGCGACTACCCAACAGTCCTGCCGCTGAAGTCTGCGGCGACGCGTGCGACTCGTGGCACCGCTACGAAGAAGATCTCGACATTCTCGCCGCACTCGGCCTGGACTCGTTCCGGCTCTCGGTCGAGTGGGCACGCATCCAGCCCGACCAGGGTGTGGTCTCGAGCGAAGCGCTCGCGCACTATCGCAATGTGCTCCTCGCGTGTCGCGAGCGATCGATCACCCCCGTGGTCACCCTGCATCACTTCACGTTGCCCCTGTGGGTGGCCGACCACGGTGGCTTTGAGAGCCCGGACATCGTGGGTTGGATCGCGCAGTACGCCGGGGTGGTGAGTGAGGCGCTCGGTGACCTCATCGGTGTGGCGTGCACCATCAACGAACCGAACATCGTCGCGCTCATGGGCTACCTGCTCGGGACCTTTCCTCCTCAGGCTCACAGCTGGGGTCGCTTCGTCGCGGTGAATGAGACGATGCGCGCGTGCCACGTGGCGATGCGCGACGTCCTCGCCGAAGGCCCGGGCAGCTTTCCCATCGGCCTACCTCTCTCTCTGCACGAGTGGGCGGCCGTGGAAGGGTCCGAGGACCGAATGGAGAGCCTGCGCGACGAGATGGAAGACAAGTACCTCCTCACTCGCGAGGGCGACGACTACGTCGGCGTGCAGTGCTACACCAAGTTCACCATCGGTCCCAACGGCGTGGAGCCGCCCGACGGCGAGACCACCGAGATGGGGTATCTGTTTTGGCCCCAGGTCGTGGAGTACACCGCCCGCCGGGCGTCCGAACTCACCGGACTGCCGGTCATCGTCACCGAGAATGGAATCGGCACGGCCGACGACACCCAGCGAATCCGCTACTTGGACGAGGCGCTTACCGGCCTGAAGCGCCTGCTCGATGAGGGTCGCGACATTCGCGGGTACTTCCAGTGGTCGCTACTCGACAACTTTGAGTGGAACCTCGGGTATCGCCCCCAGTTCGGGATGGTGGCGGTCGATCGAAAGACCTTCGCCCGCACCAAAAAACCGTCGGCGGACTGGTTCGCGCAACGCGTTCGCAACTTCTTTACATCTCCGTGACATCTAGCTAAAGCGAAGTTTTAGCGCCAATAACGCACCTACGATTATTTACGCGAGAGTACAAATAATTGAAGTATTCCCCCATACTCGCAATACGCGGAGGTGCGTGATGAGACAACCAAGCCTTGTCCATCCAAGGAAGTTTACGACGAAGTTCGGCGCGATCGTCGGAGTTTTTGTCCTCGTCGGAGGGCTTTTCGTGTGGAACGTGGCCGAACACGCGACGCCCTCGGCCGCCGCAGC
>DATHNV010000317.1:0-7117 GCA_035485615.1 Acidimicrobiales bacterium | reverse complement strand
CGGCCGACGAAGTCGTCATCATCGGCAAGGGTCGCCTCATTGTCCAAGTGGCCATTGATGAGCTTCTCGCGCAGAGCTCTCGTCAGTCGGTGCGCGTGTCGTCGCCGGACATCGCGCCACTCCGCGGCGCTCTCGAAAAAGAGGGTGCGACGACCAGCGTCGAAGACGATGGGTCGTTGACTGTGCGGGGCAAGGACCACAAAGAGATCGGCGAACTCGCCGCTCAACTGTCCGTGGTGCTCTACGAACTCACCCCCCAGACCGAATCACTTGAAGAGGCCTTTATGGAACTCACCGAGAGCAGTATCGAATACCGCGGCACCAATGCCAACATCGCGAACGCGCTAAAGGAGATGGAACAATGAGCACGACCATGACCAGTCCCACGGGACTCGGCCCGCACAAGCAGTTACCGCCGGGCCGGTACTCGCTTGTCGACCAGATGCGTTCGGAGTGGACGAAACTCGTGAGCGTTCGCTCGACCATCTGGACCCTGGCGCTCACGATCGTCATCGGGATTGGGGTCAGCGCCCTGGCCGCAGCCGAGACGCGTTCCCACTGGAATACCAATCCCCACTTCGGTTTTGACCCGACGAGCCTGAGCCTGACCGGTGTGTTTGTGGCACAACTCATCATTGGCGTGCTCGGCGTCCTGGTGATGAGCGCCGAGTACGGAACCGGCACGATTCGAGCCACGCTGTCGGCCACGCCTCGTCGGCCTGGAGTGCTCGTCGCGAAAGCGAGCGTCTTTGGGATCGTGGCCCTCGTCGTGTCGATGGTGACCGCCTTCCTGTCGTTCTTCGTCGGGCAGGCCCTGCTCTCGGCCCCCGCGGTCCACGCCACGTTGTCGACGCCGGGCGCGTTGCGCGAGATTCTGGGAACCGGAATCTTCCTCTTCCTCGTCGGCCTCTTTGCGCTCGCCATCGCCACGTTGATTCGCCACACGGCGGGTGCGATCAGCACGTTCGTCGGAATCTTGCTCGTGCTTCCGACGGTGCTCCAAGCCCTCCCCAACTCGATTCACAACGACATCGAGAGGTTTCTGCCTTCACGTATCGGAATTGAGGTGCTGTCGCACGGACATCAGCCACCGTTCGTGTTTTCCCCCTGGGTCGGTCTGGCGGTGATGGCGGGCTACACCGCGGTGCTGCTTGTTATCGCGGGTGTGAAGATGTCAAAGCGCGACGCTTAGCGCCACGAGTCACGCATCGCGCCGCCCGTCGTGCACACGGCGAGCGGCGCGATGTTTGTCTGGCTCTGCCATCGAGGTGATGGCGAGGCGGGATCCTGATCGCCGGCGGGTTTACCCTTCGGCGCGAGCCCCGAGTAGCCACTCGAGCAGGGGCACCAGCCCGTGGACGTCGCCGCGAATCTTGAGTCGACCGTCGCGCACGGCGTGCGCGGCGGTGAGCGAACCGTTGGCGAGGGCTTTGGCGTCGTCGTAATCGATCGCAATCTGCGCGTCGGCATCATCGTGGACGCCCGCGCTCACGCTGATGCCGTCAGGGTCGACGGCAAAGGTCAGCGTCTGGGGCAGGGACGAGGGTGCGCCAATCAGCTCGACGACGTAGCGCAACCCCTCCACCGCGTCATCGGCCGGCGGTGGCCCGGCCTTTTTGAGCGTGTCGCTCAGTGCGGCGAACCACGCTTCGGAGAGAAACTCGCTCACTAGGGCGCGGGCTGCACGTCAGCTTGGGCCGCCGTCTTCTTGGGCTTGCGGCGAATGGTACGGCCGAGCCACGCGATGGGGTCGTAGTGCGCATCCACGATGCGCTCCTTGAGCGGGATGATCGCGTTGTCGGTGATCTTGATGTGCTCGGGGCAGACCTCGGTGCAGCACTTGGTGATGTTGCAGTAGCCCAGGCCCATGTCCTCACGAATGAGGTCGCGCCGGTCGTTGGTGTCCAGGGGGTGCATCTCGAGCTCGGCGTAGCGGATGAAGAAGCGGGGCCCGGCGTAGTTGGTCTTGTTCTCTTCGTGGTCGCGGATGACGTGACAGACGTCCTGACACATGAAGCACTCGATGCACTTGCGGAACTCTTGGCCGCGCGCGACGTCCTCTTGGAACATCCGGTACCCACCTTCGGGCATCGGCGGCGGCAAGAGGGCCGGCACCTTGGCGGCCTGGACGTAGTTGAACGAGACGTCGGTGACTAGGTCCCGGATGATCGGGAACGTCTTCATGGGCGTGACGATGATCGGTCCCTCGGGTAACGCGTCCACGCGCGTCATGCACATGAGCCGCGGCTTGCCATTGATCTCGGCCGAGCATGAGCCGCACTTGCCCGCTTTGCAGTTCCAGCGGCACGCGAGGTCGGGAGCCTCGGTTGCTTGAATGCGGTGGATGACGTCGAGGACGACCTCACCCTCGTTCTGCTCGAGCGTGTAGTTCGTGAAGTCCCCGCCACTCGGGTCGCCGCGCCACACCCGCATCGTGATCTCGGCCATTACTTCGCCTCCTCCAGCAGAGCCTTGAGCTCGTCGGGCAAGATCAAGATCGGCGACTCGACCACGTTGATCTCACCATCCCACTGTCCGTTGCTCGTGGACTGGGCGAAGTTGATCTTGCCGTACTCGGGATCAGCGTTCGGAAAGTCCGAGCGCGTGTGGCCGCCGCGCGACTCCTTACGCAATGTCGCTCCGATGGTGGCTGCTCTGGACACGGTCATCATGGCTGGTAGATCGGTGGCGAGATTCCAGCCCGGGTTGTACGCACGCGTTCCCTTGACCGAGACGTTGCGCACGCGTTCGCTCAACACATCCAGTTCCTTGGTGGCCTCGTCGAGCTCACTCGCGATGCGAATGATGCCCACGTTCGCCTGCATCATCTCTTGGAGGTCGTGCTGGATGGTGTAGGGGTTCTCGCCGTCCTCGCGCGAGAACGGCGCGAGAGCTTCGTCGATGGCGGCCGTGACTTCGTCTTGGTTAAACGAGGTCGCCGCCTGGCCTGACTCGATGTACTCGGCAGCGCCGATGCCGGCCCGTCGGCCAAAGACGACTAGGTCCGAGAGCGAGTTGCCGCCCAGCCGGTTAGCGCCATGCATGCCGCCTCCCACTTCGCCCGCGGCGAAGAGGCCCGGGACCACGGTCTCCTGGGAGTCGGCGTTCACCTGGACCCCACCCATGATGTAGTGGCAGGTCGGCCCGATCTCCATGGCTTCGCGCGTGATGTCCACGCCGGCGAGCTCCATGAACTGGTGGTACATCGAGGGCAGGCGGCGCCGAATGAACTCGGGCGTGCGCCGCGACGCGATGTCGAGGAAGACACCGCCGTGGGGGCTGCCCCGACCCGCCTTCACCTCGGAGTTGATGGCGCGCGCGACCTCATCTCGCGGGAGCAGCTCAGGCGGTCGACGCCCGGCGCTGTGGTCGTCGTACCAGCGGTCGCCCTCTTCTTCCGTCTCGGCCGTCTCGGCCCGGAACATCTCGGGCACGTAGTTGAACATGAAGCGCTCGCCCTCGGAGTTGCGCAGCACGCCGCCGTCGCCGCGCACACTCTCGGTCACCAAAAGCCCGCGCACACTGAGCGGCCAGACCATTCCGGTGGGGTGGAACTGGATGCACTCCATGTCGATCAGGTTGGCTCCGGCCCACAGGGCCATCGCGTGACCGTCGCCGGTGGACTCCCAGGAGTTGGACGTGAACTTCCAGGACTTGCCCGCGCCACCCGTCGCCAGGATGACGGTCTTCGCTTGGAAGGTGACAAACTCACCACTGGCGCGCCAGTACCCCACGCATCCTGCGATCCGACCCTGGTCGTCGTGCACCAGGCGCAGCACCTTGCACTCCATGAAGACGTCGGTGCCCATCGACACGACTTTTTGCTGCAGCGTGCGGATCAGCTCGAGTCCCGTGCGGTCGCCCACGTGCGCCAGCCGCGCGTAGCGGTGGCCCCCGAAGTCGCGCTGGAGAATCTTGCCGTCCTTGGTGCGGTCAAAGAGCGCGCCCCACTGCTCGAGCTCCCAGACGCGCTCGGGTGCTTCCTTGGCGTGGAGCTCGGCCATGCGGTAGTTGTTGAGATACTTGCCTCCGCGCATGGTGTCGCGAAAGTGCACCATCCAGTTGTCCTCGGGGTACACGTTGCCCATGGCCGCGGCCATGCCGCCTTCGGCCATGACCGTGTGGGCTTTACCCAAGAGCGACTTGGTCACGATGCCGACCGACAACCCGCGTTGCTTGGCCTCGATGGCCGCACGCAGACCGGCCCCGCCCGCGCCAATGATCAAGACGTCGTACTCGTGGTGTTCGTAGTCGCTCACGGAACGTCCTTAGAAGAGTCGGTAGTCGGTGATCGCGCCCGAGGCGACCAGACGAACGTAGATGTCGGTGCCGGCCACAAAGACCAGCGACGCCCAGGCGAAGTTCATGTGCTTGGCGTTGAGCGGCGTCACGATCTTCCAGAACCGGTAACGCAGGGGGTGTTTCTTGAAACTCTTCACCTGGCCGCCGCACAGGTGGCGACACGCGTGACAGGAGAGCGAGTAGAGCCAGAGCAGGGTGGCGTTCACCACGAGCACGATCGTGCCCACGGTCACGCCCCAGCCGATCCCGGGTTGATGGAAGGCGAGCACCGCGTCGTAGGTGAGCAGCCCGTTAAAGATGAGGCCGAAGTAGAAGAAGTACCGGTGCGCGTTTTGCATGATGAGCGGAAAGCGCGTCTCGCCCGAGTACGAACCGTGCGCGTCGGCGACCGCACACGCGGGTGGGGACCACCAGAACGCGCGGTAGTAGCTGCGTCGGTAGTAGTAACACGTGAGACGAAAGCCCAACGGGAAGATCAGGATCAAGATGGCGGGCGAGATCGTCCAGGCGTTCCACGTGAAGGCGAACTTCGCCCCGGGCACGCAACTCCCCCCGAGACAGGGTGAGTAGAAGGGGCTGATTAGGTCGCGATTCAGGTTGGCGCCGACGAAGTAGTTCTTGTTCTGGAATGCCGCCCAGGTGGAGTAGATCACGAAGGCGGTGAGGATCGAGACCGTGACGACCGGCTGGATCCACCAACGGTCTTGTCGAACGGTGGGAGTGTTCGGCCCTCCGCGAGTTCCTCCGAGTTGAACCTTGGTCGAACTCTCTAGGGCCGTCACCGTTACTCCTCGCTCATCGTGGCGTTACTGCGCACAGCAGACGTAGTTTACGAGGGCTGACGTGGGCCAATATGCGAAGCACGGGTGTCACACTCAGGTTGTGAATCGCGACGCAACGACGAGTGCTAGTGGTGACCACCCCGACGACCTTCTGCCGTCCCCCCGACCACTGCCCAGAACACGAGACCGAGTCCGGGCACCAACAACCAAATACCAAAGACGAGCGCGAGCGCGACGAAGAAGGCGCCCATGCCGAGCGTGAAGGGCCAGATCGACGTGCCGGGAAACGTGCCCACGACACCCGCGCCCGAGGCTTGGGTCGCGTGCGGGTCATCTTCGGCGCGCGGCTTCATGCGTCGGCTCCAGAAGTAGTAATAGCTACCGGGCAGGAAACATAGGAGCATGCCGGCGAACATCATCACGCTGCCGGCGTTCTCGTGGCTCCAGAACCAGTACACGACCATCATGAGGCCAAAGAAGGTGCCGAGGCCCAAGAGGAGTCGCGCCTCGACCCTCACGCGACGGGCTCCTTTTCGATGAGGCTTTCAGCGACGTGACCGTGCGCGGCCGAGCGGTGCTCGGGGTGGTTGTAGTCCCACGTCGGGCGCTCCGAGCGGATCTGGGGCAGGCGGTAGAAGTTGTGGTGCGGCGGGGGAGAGGTGGTGAACCACTCGAGGGTCTGACCGTCCCACGGGTTGTCGCCGGCCGGGTACTTCTTCCAGCTGTAGACGACGTTCACGAAGAAGATGATCGTCGAGATGCCCATCATGATCGCGCCGATGGTCGCGACGTCGTTGAGCGTCTGCCACGAGGGGTGGTTGGGGTAGACGCCAACTCGCCGCGGCATGCCCCACAGACCCAGGATGTACTCAGGGAACGTGAAGACCTGCGCGCCGAGGAACAAGAACCAGAACTGGGTCTTGCCGATTCGCTCGTTGAGCAGGTACCCGGTGATCTTGGGGCCCCAGTAGTACAGCCCACCCATCGCACCCATGAGCAGCGCGAGCACCACCGAGTGGAAGTGCGCGACGACGAAGTAGGTGTCGTGGGTGAAGAAGTCCAGCGGCGGGCTCGCGAGGTAGATGCCCGTGATGCCACCCACGAGGAACGTAAAGAGAAAGCCGATGGCCATCAACATGGCCGTACTGAACCACACTTCCCCTCGCCACATCGTGCCGATCCAGTTGAACATCTTGATGCCCGTCGGTACCGCGATCAGCAGACTCATGATGGAGAAGAACGGCAGCAAGACCGTTCCGGTGGTGAACATGTGGTGTGCCCACACGCCGAGCGACAGCGCACCGATCGTGATCGTCGCAAAGATCATTCCCTTATACCCAAACACCGGCTTCTTCGAGAAGGTGGCGATGATCTCGGTCACCATGCCGAACATCGGTAGGGCCAAGATGTAGACCTCCGGATGGCCCCAGAACCAGAAGATGTTCTGCCACAAGACGGGCACGCCACCGCCCGCGACCGAGAAAATATGTGTCCCGAAGTGTCGGTCGCAGTAGAGCATGATCAGGCCCGCGGTGAGTACCGGGAAGGCGAGCAGGATCAGGATTGCCGTGATGAGCAGGTTCCAGGTGAAGATTGGCATGCGAAAGAGCGTCATGCCCGGCGCACGCAGGTAGAAGATCGTGGCGGTCAGATTGACGCCGGTGAAGATGGCCGAGAATCCCGTCAGCAGCAGACCGGCGATCCACAGGTCCGCGCCGGCGCCGGGCGTGTTGACCGAGTTAGAGAGTGGGGCGTAACCGACCCAGCCGAAGTTGGCCGCGCCGCCAGCCACGAAGAATCCGGACAGCAGCGTGATTGATCCGGTGAGGTACAGCCAGTAGCTCAGTGCATTGAGGCGCGGGAACGCCATGTCGGGCGCGCCGATTTGAATCGGCACGATGAAGTTGGCCAGTGCGCCAAAGGCAAAGGGTCCAACGAAGAGGTAGATCATCACCGAGCCGTGCATGGTGAAGAGCTCGTTGAACTGGGCGAGCGACACCAGGTGGCCATTGGGCGACCAGAGTTGTGCACGA
>DATHNV010000316.1:0-4803 GCA_035485615.1 Acidimicrobiales bacterium | reverse complement strand
CGAAGGTTACTCCCAGGTCACATCGGCTCTCTAGGGTGAAAAGTGAGAAACGAAGGGGAGTGACGTGGTCGCAGTTCTTAGTGCGGTGATCGGCCTCGTGGTGGGAGCGGCGGTGGCGTGGATGATCGCTCAGCGCCGCTCGTACGCGACGAGTGAGTCCGATCGCTCAGTGCGCACCGAGCTGGCGGTGCGCAACTCCGAGCTCGTGGGCGCGCGTGAGGATCTGGAGCGACTCCGAAAGGAGCATCAGATTCAGGTGGAGAACCTTGGCGTCGTCTTTGAGAGCTTGTCGAATCGAGTACTCAAAGAGACGGTCGAGGGCTTCAATCAGACCCAAGAGCACTTGATGCGCGAACGCGAGACCAGCCTCGATCGCACACTGCAACCCCTGGCCGAGTCGCTCGAGGAGTACAAGCGCAAGCTGGCCGACTTCGACAAGCAGCACGTGGGGGTGCTGGGCGAGGTGAAAAACAGCGCCGAGGAGCTGCTGCGCGAGCAACGCCGCGCCCAAGATGAGACCCGTCGCCTTAATCAGTTGCTCGGACGCAGCGATCATCGGGGACGCTGGGGCGAGATTCAACTCGCCAACGTGCTCGACGCCTCGGGACTGCGCGAGGGTATTGACTACGAACTGCAGGTCACCTCGACCAGCGAGTCGGGCGCGGCGCAGCGCCCCGACTGCGTGGTCAACGTGTCCCACGGAGTGCACGTCGCCGTGGACGCCAAGTTTCCCTTCGACGCCTTTGAGCAGGCGGTCGCCTCACCGGACCCCGACGAACGGCGCGCGCTCGAAGTGAAGCACGCCAAGGACCTGCGTTCGCACATCAAGACCTTGCGATCCAAGAGCTACTGGGAAGTCGTCTCGCCGGCCCCGGAGTTTGTGGTCTGCTTCGTGCCGAGCGACGAGGCCGTGAGCGTCGCCCTCGACGCCGACCCTGATCTCCTCGGCTACGCGGCCAACGAGCGCGTGTTGATTGCGGGGCCGACGAATCTGCTGTCGCTGCTGTGGTCGGTCGCGATGGTCGTGCGTCGCCAGCAGTTTGCCCACAACGCCGAGGAGATCCTCAAGGGTGCCCAAGATGTCTTCGATCGCATCAGCAAAGTGGCCGAACCGGTAGTCGCGATGGGCAAGGCGCTCAACTCACAGATCGAGGCGTACAACCAGATGGTCGCCTCCTTCGAGTCTCGGCTCATCGTGAGTGCGAGAAACATGAAGAGTCTCGGGGCCGCCGGTCACGCGAAAGATCTTCCGGTGTTGCGGCCCGTCGAACGCCTCACGTCCAGCATCGATGCGTCCAAGTGGGGCGTAGAGCCGCCGCCTCAGTTGGACCTGGGGTTCGCGGCGGACGTCGTGGATCTCGACGACGTCGAGGAAGAGTTCTAAAAGCCACTCACGGCTAAGTTTTCACAGCGTGGCTCGGACTCGCGCGCAACGTCGTCGTCATACGTTGCTGATCACAGTGGCCATCGTGGTCACGGTGATGGTGGCCGTGTTTGCGCGCGACGTCAATCACGCCGCCCACAACGCATCAGGACCGCGGCGCAGCGAGGACTTGAGTTTTGCGGCCTTGAGCAACGCCCTCGTCACCCAGGAAAACCAGTTCGACACTCACCTCGCCAGCTTGCTCAACCAAGCCGGAACCCTGCCGCGCGTCGTCTTTGCCGCCCGCTTGTATCAGCTCAACGACGCCTTGGCGGGGTGGAGCGAGGACGCTGACTTGTTGCGTCACCCGAGCCTTTCTCACAACATCAATGACTCGATCGATACGTTGACCGACGAGCGGGTCGCGGCGTATCAGACCCTCCTCGGAGACGTGGCGCGCTCCCTCGAACTACCCTGGACGACGAAGCCGAACGAGCCCGTGACCAATCCCGGGGCCACGTTGATCGCGACGAGTGAGCAGTGGAATCGGGATCGCTACGCGCTGCGCAAAGAGCCCGGTCACGTGAACCTCGATGCGACGAGTGTGGCGAGCGCGAAGTACTTTCTCACCCACGGGGTGAGTTTGGTCACTCGTTCCGCGTCGCTTGAGTTGGTACGCGCGATCTCGATTGACGCGGTTCGCGTCGACCCCTCGGCGTTCCCCTCGGCCAGTGGTCTCATGGTCCTGCCTCCGGTGCGCATCGTGCAGCTCGGAATCTCGGTACTCAACGCGAGTTACGACGACCAGCCGATCACCCTCAGCGTGCGGGTGACACCGCTCAACGGACTGGGCCAGGCGTTTTCCCAGACCATGACGGCCACGCTCGGTCCCGACGCCGCGTATGCCTTCGTGCCCCGCGCCCTCGTGACCTCACCAAGTGAGCGCGCCACCCTCGTGATCCGCGTGCTGGGGGTGCGTGCAGCCGTGGGCAAGGTGTCCGAAGAGCACTTCCGACTCGAGATGTCGCCGTCGGGGAACTGAGGCGCTGAATCGGTTACTGGCGAGTTAGCGTACGATGGGCTCGCCCCCTAGTTGTGAAGTGAGGACCTGTGACGCAGTCCATTACCGTGACCGACAATCGCACCGGTGAGAGCAGGGAAATCCCCATTGTGGACGGTGGGGTGGCCGCGAGTGAGTGGTCCAAGTTGCTCCCCGGCATCTGGTTTTATGACCCTGGTTTCATGACCACGGCGCTCACCGAGTCCTCCATCACCTAGATCGACGGCGACGCCGGCATCCTGCGCTATCGCGGGTACCCCATCGAACAGCTCGCCGAACAGTCGAGCTACATCGAAGTGGCCTACTTGTTGCTGCACGGTGAACTGCCCAACGCCGAGCAGGCGGCAGCCTGGGAGAAAGAGATCACGTATCACACCTTCATCCACGAGAACGTCCGCAAGCGCTTTCTCGAAGGCTTCAACTACGACGCGCACCCCATGGGGATGCTCGTCTCGGCGATCGCCGCCCTCTCCACGTACTACAAGGAAGCAAAAGACCTCGATGACCCCGAAGTTCTCCAGAAGCAGATCGTGCGCTTGATCGCCAAGATGCCCACCTTGGCCGCCGCCGCGCATCGCTTCAGCGTGGGCCAGCCATTCGTGTACCCGGACAATTCGTTGACCTATCCCCAGAACTTCCTGTCGATGATGTGGAAGGTGGCCGAACCGCGCTACGAACCCGACCCGATTCTGGCCAAGGCCCTTGACGTCCTCTTTATCCTGCACGCCGACCACGAGCAGAACTGCGGCACGACGGCGATGCGCGTCGCGGGCTCTTCGCACGCCGACCCGTATTCTTCGGCCGCGGCGGCGACGGCTGCGCTCTATGGCCCGCTGCACGGCGGGGCGAATGAAGCCGTCATCAAGATGCTCACGCGCATCGGGTCGATGGACAACGTCCCCGCCTTCGTCGAAGAGGTGAAGACCCAGAAGAAGACGCTGCTCGATGGCTTTGGCCATCGCGTCTACAAGACGTATGACCCGCGCGCCACGATCGTGAAGAACCTGGCCGACCAAGTCTTCAGCGTGACGGGCAAGAACCCATTACTCGACATCGCGCTCAAACTCGAAGAGGTCGCGCTCTCGGACGAGTACTTCATCTCGCGCAAGCTCTATCCGAACGTGGACTTCTACTCGGGGCTCATCTATCAGGCCATGGGCTTTCCGACCGAGATGTTCACGGTGCTCTTCGCCATTCCGCGTACCGCCGGCTGGCTCTCGCACTACCAAGAGCAGCTCGCCCAAGGTGCGAAGATCGCACGTCCTCGCCAGCTCTACGTCGGCGCGGGCGAGCGCAAGTTCGTTCCGATGTCCGAGCGCGTTTAGCGCGGAGTCAACAGGCGGGTCAGACCCTCTTGGACCATCGAGACCTTGAGTTGGCCGTCTCGCGAGAAGAGAAATCCTCGCGCTAGCCCTCGACCGCCAAATGCGATAGGCGACTCGGCGTCATAGAGCAGCCACTCGTCGGCGCGCAGGTCGTGGTGGAACCACATGCAGTGATCAAGACTCGCCCCCATGAAGCTGCCGTCGTCCCAGTTGATGGCGTGCGGGCGCAAGATGGCGTCCATCAGGGTCATATCGCTGGCGTAGGTCACCACGCACGCGTGCAGCAACGGGTCGTCGGGCAAGGTGCCGTCGGCGCGGATCCAGAGCAACTCGCGGGGTTCGAGGTCACGGTTCGGATCCCAGGGGACGGCGCCGATGAATCGCTGGTCGATCGGGCCGCGCGGGAAGTTGAGCCAGTCGTCGGACAGATCGATCTCGCGGTCCACCTCGGAGAGCGGCGGGATCGTTTCGGGACCCGGCACATTAGGCATCGCGATCTGGTGGGCGAGGCTCACTTCATCGACGTGAAAGCTCGCTTGCATGTTGTAGATGGCGCGACCGTGTTGTACGGCGACCACTCGCCTCGTCGTGAAGCTCTTGCCGTCACGAATTCGGTCGACTTCGTAAAGAATCGGCGTGGTCGGATCGCCGGGGCGCAAGAAGTACGAGTGCAGCGAGTGCACTCGTCCGCGCTCGACTGTACGACCCGCCGCCATCAGGGCTTGCGCCGCCACTTGGCCACCGAAGGTGCGTTGGCGCTCTTCGTTGGGATTGATGCCCCGATACACGTTCACCTCGATGGTCTCGAGATCTAAGAGGTGGACCAAGAAGTCGAGCGCGTCGGTCATGGTCCATTGTTGCATTCGAGGGGCACCCGAGCCCCGTGGCGCCGACCGGTAGGCTGGGTGGAATGAGTGAGCGCCTTCGCAGAATTATCGCGTGGACGAAGACTCCCGAGGGCAAGAAGTTGACGCGTTACTTCCTCGGTTCGGTCGTCACCACGGGCGTCTCCTTCGCCTGGATCACCATCATGTACGGGCTCAAAATTATCCCGG
>DATHNV010000315.1:0-3051 GCA_035485615.1 Acidimicrobiales bacterium | reverse complement strand
TGTTTTCGCGCACCTGGTCCGCCGATGAGGCGCCCGTGATGACGGTGGAGACGTGGGGGTTCTTGGCGCACCACGCGAGCGAGAACTGAGCCAGCGGTACTCCGAGTTCGTCGGCGATCTTCTTCACCTCGGCGACCTTCGCGTTGGACGCCTTGTCGGTGAGAAGGGTCCGCAGCCACTCATAACCCGGCAGTGTGGCTCGTGAGCCCTCCGGTACGCCATCGAGGTACTTGCCCGTGAGCAGACCTGACGCCAAGGGCGACCAGATCGTCGTCCCCAGGCCAATGTCCTCGTACAGCCGGGCGTACTCCTTTTCGACGCGATCGCGCGTGAGGATGTTGTACTGGGGCTGTTCCATGACCGGCTTGTGCAGGTGGTGGCGATCGGCGATGTCCCAGGCCGCGCGAATCTCGTCGGCCGTCCACTCCGAGGTTCCCCAGTAGAGAGCTTCGCCGCGCTCGATCATGTCGCTCATCGCCCACACGGTCTCTTCGATCGGGGTGTTGGGGTCGGCGCGGTGACAGAACACCAGGTCCACAAAGTCCAGGTCCAGGCGCTCGAGCGAGCCCTCGATCGCCTGGGACAGGTACTTGCGGTTCAGCGTGTTGCGCATGTTGGGTCCCGGGTACAGACCCCAGAACAACTTGGTGGAGATCACGTAGTCGTGGCGCGCCCAGCCGAGTTCACGGATGGCGGCTCCCATGACCCGCTCGGACTCACCGGCGCTATAGGCCTCGGCGTTGTCAAAGAAGTTGACGCCCGCCTCGTAGGCCGCCTGGAGGCACTCGGCCGCCTGCTGGGCTGTCTCGATCTGGTTGGCGTTGCCAAAGGTGACCCAACTCCCGAAGGAGAGCACGCTCACCTTCAGTCCTGAGCTTCCGAGACGTCGGTATTCCATTTGAGCCATGGCTATTCCTTTGGACAGTGACGCCTAGGCGTCGGGGTTACGAGGCACACTCGGCCACTCGTCAAACGAGAGAGGCCCGGTGTCCTTTTGGCGCTTCACGGCAACGATGACGCCGGCGACGATCGCGCCGACCGCGAGCAACACCAGCAATTTGAGCAAGGTCTTGAAGAGGCTCACGTCGATTTACGATAGTCCGCAATCGCGAGCCTCCAACCAGGCAACGGCTTAGCCCAGCGGCTTGAACTTCACGTTGATCACGCCGGTGGCCACACCGACCGCGGCCAGAACGCCCAGTACCACTACCAGTTTGAGGAGACTTTTCATGAGGGACATGTCGAGTGAGGCTAGTACGAGACGCCTCTGGACACGGCCGAGCGCGGCGGTACAATAAACACGTGAGAGCACTCCAGAGCGAACTGCTGCTGTAACGGGGCGAGTCGCTGCTCGCCCTGCCCCCGCTTGCGGGGGTTTTTTTATTTCTCTGGTGACGAAGAAAGGAATGACATGAGCTCAGGTCCCCAGCAGTCGAGCCCCATGGCCTTTGGCAAGTACCGCGCGACCGTGCCGGTCGAGCTCCCGGATCGCACCTGGCCCGACCGGCGACTGAGCGCGGCCCCGCGCTGGTGCAGCGTCGACCTGCGCGACGGGAACCAGGCCCTCATCGACCCGATGGACCTAGAGCGCAAGAGCGTGATGTTCGCTCACCTCGTGGAGATGGGTTTTAAGGAGATCGAAGTGGGCTTTCCCTCGGCGTCCCAGCCCGACTTCGACTTCGTGCGCGACATCATCGAGCGCGACGTGATTCCGAGCGACGTCACCATCCAGGTACTCACCCAGTGCCGCGAGGATCTCATCCGTCGCACCTACGAGTCGCTGCACGGAGCCAAGCGCGCGATCGTGCACTTCTATAACTCGACATCCACCCTTCAGCGCCGGGTCGTCTTCGGGCTCGACATGGACGGGGTGAAGAAGATCGCCACCGACGCCGCCGTACTGTGCAAGTCCCTCGAGGACACCTCACCTGCGACCGAGTTTCTCTACGAGTACTCGCCCGAGAGTTTCACGGGCACCGAACTGGATTACGCCCTAGAGGTCTGCAACGCGGTGGTCGCCGCGATCGACCCCACGCCCGAGCGTCCGCTCATCTTGAATCTTCCGGCCACGGTGGAGATGTACACGCCGAATCTCTACGCGGACGCCATCGAGTGGTTCCTACGCCACGTGGACCGGCGCGACTCGGTGGTGTTGTCCCTGCATCCCCACAACGACCGCGGCACCGCAGTGGCGGCGGCCGAACTAGGCGTGCTCGCCGGAGCGGATCGCGTGGAAGGCACGCTCTTTGGCAACGGCGAGCGCACGGGCAACGTGGACGTCGTCACCCTGGCCCTCAACCTCTTCTCCCAGGGCGTTGACCCCGAACTCGACATACGCGACATCGACAAGGCTCGCCACGTGGCGGAGTACGCCAATCGCCTGCCCATCCACATGCGCCACCCGTACGTCGGCGAACTCGTCTACACGGCGTTCTCCGGCTCGCACCAAGACGCGATCAAAAAGGGCATGGCGGCCATCGGTGAGAAGTACGACGTGTGGGAGGTGCCCTATCTACCCATCGATCCCAAGCACACCGGGCGAACGTATGAAGCGATCATTCGCGTGAACTCCCAGTCGGGCAAGGGCGGAGTGGCCTACCTCCTCCAGGCCGACCACGGACTTGATCTGCCGCGGGCCATGCAAGTGGAGTTCTCCAAGCAGGTCCAAGAGTTGAGCGAAGAGTCCGGCACCGAGGTGACGCCCGGGGAGATCTGGGAAACCTTTACCGACACCTACCAGCCCGAGAATCCCTCCATCACCCTGCTGTCCGCCGAGGTGGTGGCCGATCGACAGCAGACGCGTATTTTTGCCCAACTCCTCGTCGACGAGCAGCACGTCACGATCAAGGGCGAGGGCAACGGTCCGATCGACGCGATGATCGCCGCTCTGAGCACCGACCTCGGCATCTCGTTCAAGGTGCACGACTACCACGAGCACGCTCTGACCGAGGGATCGTCCGCCTCGGCCGCGGCGTACGTGGAGGCCCAAGGGACCGACGGCAGCACCTGGTGGGGGATGGGTACGAGTTCGTCCATCCTGGACGCCTCACT
>DATHNV010000314.1:0-3843 GCA_035485615.1 Acidimicrobiales bacterium | reverse complement strand
CCGAACAGTTGTGGTGGCAAAAACCCTGGCCCTGGCCCGTGTAGTACTGGATGAATCCCGTCGTGGGATTGCCCATCACCGAGAGGTCCGGCACCATGCGCATCGTCTCGGCGGCGGTGTTGATGCCGGCGGCGACCTGCCAGGTCGGGCGGCTCCAGAGCGAGGACGTCCCGCCGCCGCCCGCGCCGCAACTCGACTGGGTGCACTGGTCGTTCCAGACCGTCTCGCTCACCGGGGCGATGTCATTGACCGTGAGCCCGCCCACGCCGGTGACGTAGGGCTGAGAGGCGGGGTCGTCGACGGCGAGGTTGGGCGAGGGACTCGGCGTGTCTTCGCAGTCTGAGGATCCGTCGTCACCCGCCGCGGCTACGACGGTCTGTCCCTGGGCGGCCATCTGTTGGAAGATCGTCTGCTCGGTCTGCGCGCTGCCGTCGGTTTGGGCTTCGCAGATGCCCCAGGACGTCGTGATGATGGTCGCGGTGTCGTCGCTCGCCATTTGGGAGTAGATGTCGGTGGGGCCCGAACCGTTGTTGGTGCCCTGGTAGACCTCGAGGGCCGCACCCGGCGCGAGGGCGGCGGCCTCTTCGACGTCGAGGGTCGCTTCGTCGGGGGCGTTTTGGGTATTGTCGCCCGACGTGGGTCCACCGTCGATGTTGGAGGACGTGATGGTGGGTGAGAGTCCATAGCAACTAAAGAAGGTCTGGGCGTCGCTGGTGTCGTAGTTGGCCAGCTCGTAGATGCCGATCGTCTGGCCCGCTCCGTTGACGCCCTTGGCCCACTCGGTGTTCAGCCCGTAGAGCTCGGCCTGCTGCTGCACGGTGTAGCCGCCCAGGCTGTTGGGCTGCGTACCGGTAGACGAACCGGCCGACGGACACGTCCCCGGGGTGGAGACGGACGGTACGTCGTGGCTCACACTGAGACTCGTCGAGAGCGGGGCGACCGTGTCGAGTCCGGAGATGGCCGTGACGTCTTTGGCGATCGGTGCGGGCAGCGTGCCGTTGCTCGTGAAGTGCGCGCTGAGCGTCCCGGTGCTCAGGCGTACCGTGTCGAGCGACGCGTCGAAGGCGCGCGCAATCTCACTCGTGGTTCCGCGCACGTGCAGAATGTCGCGACCCGCGCTCAGCGTGGTGTGGCTCATGCCGTAGCGCGCGAAGTAGGTGCGCAGCGCGCGGACCTCACTCGAAGTGGCGCCATACGTCGCGGCGTAGCTCGCGGGGGTGAGGTAGCGGTGGTAGTCGGGCGATCCGGTGTTGGTCAGGTTGGCGATATAGGTGGTGAGAGCAGCTTCGTGGCGCTGGGTGAGCGCGAGGTCAAAGGACGTGGTGATCACCGAGTTCACGACGACGTCTTTGGTGGCCACGGGCGCGAGTCCGGAGATCCGAACGCGCGCCGCACTGGCGTTGGCCGACGTGGCGACGAGGGGTAGCGCCAGAGCAACCAGTGATGCCGAGACCATCACCAGCGCGCCACGGGGGACGACGCGACGTTTCATATGGCGCCAGCCTACGAAAGACCCCTCAACAAATGGACTACGGCGCTTGAGATTCTTATGTGGGACTAACGAACGTCGTAGCCGGCGCGACGGTAGCGCTCGGTGAGATCGCCGCACTCTTCGCAGATCGACTCGGGCACCATACCCGCGCGAATGAGCCAGCCAAAGACGGTGCATCCCATACAAATACCGAAGAATCCTTCGAGGGACGCCGCCCCCATGAGGGGAAGAAGAATCCAGCGAGCGTCCAGCCAGCCTGCACTCAGCCAAGTGAGCAGTGCGGCCAGTGAGAACGCGAGGCCCATCGTCTGGGCGAAGCGCTTGGGTGGTCCGGGAACATATTTTTCCCAACTCGTCAGTCGTGGCCCACTGACGCGGGTCGCGAACAGTCCCAACGGGGAGATCTTGGGGCCGGCCGCCACGCGGGCGGCAAAACCGTACGTCAGAGGAATCAGCAGCCACGCCCAGCCCGTAGCGAAGGTGAGCGCACTGAGCGCGAGCACGCCTAGGGCCACGCTGCGCGCCGCGGCGTCATTCACCGGGTTGGGAAACGAGAAGAAACTCTTCACGCAGTTACCTTATAGAAGTAGTCACCATTACGCGCCCACGGCGAGCTTGACGGTCGTGATGACGCCGATCACAATCACCAGCGCCCGAATGATCGAGGGCGAGAGCCGTTGGATCAACAGCGCGCCCAGGTAGCCACCGATCAACGTGCCCACGAGCAGCGCGAGGACGTCGGAGGTCGCGAGGTGTCCGTGCACGACGAAGATGAGGGCCGCGGTGACGTTGATTACGAGTGAAATGACATTGCGCAATCCCTGGATCTCTTTGATATCGATGGGCAGCGCGACCGCCATGACGGCGAGCAACAAGATGCCCAGTCCCGCGCCGAAGTAGCCGCCGTAGATGGCCACGAAGAACACCCCGATCACCATCGCGAGTCGACGCGACGCGTGCTCTCGGTCGATGTGCTCAAGACGGCGCGAGATGAACGGAGAGGCGGCGAACAGCAGTGTGCCCGCACCCACGAGCCAGGGCACGATGAGTCGAAACGTGGCGGCCGAACCGACGAGGAGCAACGTCGCGCCAGCGGCCGCGCCGAGTATGCACGAGGGCAGCAACGTGACGATGAGTCGACGATGCGCAGCGAGATGAGTTCGAAAGACCCGCAGTGATCCGAGGTAACTTGGCACTACGCCGACCGTCGTGGAGAGGTTGGCCTTGAGAGCCGGTACCCCGAGGGCGAGGAGCGTCGGAAACGTGATGAAGGTTCCCCCGCCGGCGATGCCGTTGACGACGCCCGCGGCAATGCCCGCGGCGAAGACCAGACTGACGCGCCACCACAGTGCGAGGGCGCCGACAAACATTCTCACTACTCTACGTTTGATGGATTTTTCGCTCGAGCGTGAGAACAATCCGCCAGTTCGTTCCCTCCGTCATCTACCGTTAGCGACGTGTACCTCTTGAGTGGCGAACTCATCATTCCTCGCGACGCGCCGGACGACCTGATTCGCGCGGCCGGCGGAATCGTGATGCGATTCGTCTCGAACGGTCGGGTCGAGATCGCGTGCATCTACCGCGAAGCCCGCGGCGACTGGACGTTTCCCAAGGGCAAGCTCGAGGCGAGCGAGACCTTCGAGCAAGGGGCGATTCGCGAGGTGTACGAAGAGATCGGACTGCACTGTCGCGTAGTGCGATTCGTGGGCACGACCAACTACGTCCACCGCAAAGGCAAGCCCAAGATCGTCGCCTACTACCTCATGACCGCCGACGTCGGTGAGTTCCAACCCAACGACGAAGTGGACGTCTTGGTGTGGCTGCCCGTCGAGCAGGTGAAGTCGCACCTCACGTGGGATCGCGACCGCGAACTCTTCGACATTGTCTCGGGACTTCCTGAGATTCGCGCCCTCGCCTCGTAAGACCGCGGCAGTTCTTCTCTTTATCGCGGGATTCGCGCCGGATTGACTTGACTCTCCTTGGGGGCATCCGTTAGCCTGGACCCTAATCTCTACTAAATCCATTGTAATTAATGGAAATAAAGGAAAATCAATGAAAATGCCCATGACCCGACGTATAGCGGGGCTTACTGTCGCCCTGCTTCCGCTGAGCCTGCTTGCCGTCGCGAACCCCTCGTCCGCGGCCAACCGACTGAATGTCAATGTCGTGGGCTACTCGGTTGTCTCCAACGCCTTTACTGCTCTTGAGAAGGCGTTTCAGGCGACCCACGACGGCAACGGCATCACGTTCACCAACTCCTTTGGCGCGTCGACGACCCAGGCCGAAGACGTAGTCGCCGGTCAGCCGGCCGACGTCGTGGTGTTCTCTGATGTGCCGGACTTGAACCTTCT
>DATHNV010000313.1:0-5786 GCA_035485615.1 Acidimicrobiales bacterium | reverse complement strand
GGCGTTCTGGCCACCGGGTTGATGCTCCCGGCGCCAGCGCACGATCTCGCGAACCCGCTCTTCCGAGCCCTTCGCGTCCCCGCGCGACAGGGCGAAGCGCGCCTCGAGAACCACGTCACGTGGCCCCAGCGCACTCGTGCGATAGCCCAACTCGAGCTGCTCCTTTGACCAGGTGCGCACCTCGCCGTCGGACCAGACCGTCGCATCCACGAGTGATCCGGCGACGTCGTCGCCGTGTCCCCCCGCGTTCATCGCGACCGCACCACCGACCGTGCCGGGAACCCCCACGGCCCACTCGAAGCCCACGACTCCCTGGTGCGCGAGTCGACGCGCCATGAGGGGAAGATCGAGGCCGGCACTCGCTTGCACCATCACCTCGTCCTCACCGTCGTGGCGCAGCGTCGCGCGCGAACGATCGAAGTGCAGGACCAGCACGTCGCGCTCGCCATCTTCGACGAGCAGATTCGAGCCGTTGCCCAGTGCCACGAGGTCGAGTTCGGTCTCGCGGATCAAACGAGTCAGGTCGTCGAGTTCGTCTGTCGTGGCGAGGCTCACAAAGGCCTTGGCAGTCCCGCCCACGCGATACGTCGTGCGCGATCCAAACGGCGCGTGAATCTCCACGAGTCCGTCGCCGCGAGCCACGAGTTCATCGAGCGCGCTCACGTCAGACCACCGGGCAGCGTCGCGATGATCGATCCCACGTCGCCCGCTCCGAGAACCAGGATGACGTCGCTGTCGTCCACGAGGTGTTCGAGTAGTTCGTCCACCAGACCCAAGTCGGCGCAGTAGAGCGTGTCGAGCGTGGGGTCAAAACTGAGCAGCGCGTTCGCGATGAGTTCGCCCGTCACCCCGCTCGGGTTCGCCTCACCCGCGCGGTATACGTCGGTGACGATGACGTGGCGCGCGCCCACGAACGCCGGAGCGAACTGGTCGACGAGCGCGAGCGTGCGCGTGACCCGATGGGGCTGAAAGACCACGGTGATGCGCTCGTACCCGGCGGCCAGCGTGGCGGCAATCGTGGCCGCGATCTCCCCGGGCAAGTGCGCGTAGTCCTCGTAGACGTCCGCGCCGCGCCACACCCCGCGGTACTGATAGCGCCGCGGCGCACCCATGAAGTTCGACAGACCGCGCACGATGGCCTCGTCGGCGATGCCCACTTCGTGCGCCAGCACCGCCACGACCGAGGCGTTAGCCACGTTGAGGGCCCCGGTGACGCGTAGCTCGATCTCGAGCGCGCTCGGTCCGCGCAACGTAAAGGTCGCACCCCGACGAGCGAGCGCCACGTCACTCACCCGCCACGTCGCGTCAGCGTCGCTGCCCACCAGGACCACGCCGGAGCGCGAGGCCACGACGCGCCGGGCACCCGGGTCATCGGACCACGCCACTACCGGTCCGCTCGTGCGCGCGACCAGGTCGGCGAAGGCGCGCTCCAGTGCGTCGACCGACCCGTAGTAGTCGAGGTGGTCGGGCTCCACGTTGGTGATCCCCAGGGCGTAGGGGTGCAGCTCGCCAAACGTGCCGTAACTCTCGTCGACCTCCAATAGGAGATCGCCCTCGCCCCAGTGACCCTGCGCACCCACACCCAGCACCGGTGCACCGAGCAGCCACGCGTCGTCGCGCCCGGCCGCCAGGGAGACCTGAACCATCATCGACGTGGCGGTGGTCTTGCCGTGCGTGCCGGTGAAGCCGACGACGCGCTTGAGGGAGGAGAGTTCTTCGAACGCGCTCGCTCGCGGTACCAGGCGAGCACCATTCTCGCGCGCGGCCACGAGCTCCACGTTGTCGCTGGCGACCGCCGGCGACCACAACACGACCTCGGCCCCTTCGACCGAGCGCGCGTCGTGGCCCTCGAACGTGGTCACGTGGCGAGCGCGCAGATCGTCAAAGATCGTCGACGACGCGGCGTCGCTGCCACTCACGACGGCCCCGTACTCCGAGAGCAGCATCGCCATCCCACTCATGCCCGCGCCGCCCACGCCCACCACGTGCACGCGCACCCCGGGTCGAAAGACGCTCACGAACGTACCCCGAGCACGACTTCCGCAATGGCGGACGCGGCGTGAGGGTGAGCGAGTGTGTGTACGGCCCGGGCCATGTCGCCCATAACCGGATCTTCGGCGATGATGTCGAGCGCGTCGCCCAAGGTCTGGGCCGTACAGCGTTCATCGCGCACGACGAGCGCGCCGCCGGCGTCGGCGAGGGCCCGTGCGTTCATGCTCTGGTGGTCGTGCGGCGCCCCCGGCAAGGGCACGAGCACCGAGGGCACACTCAGGGTCTCGAGTTCCGCGACCGTGATCGCCCCGGCGCGACAGACGGCCACGTCGCACACTGACCACAGGTTTTCCATGTCGCCGAACTCAACGATCCGGTAGTCCAGGCCATCCAGGTCCGGTCGCGAGGCGCTGATCTCGGCGAAGTCGCGCCGCCCGGTCACGTGCACGAGGGCCCGATCAGTACGCGAGGACCACGAGCGCGCCAAGTCGCGCACGGCGACGTTCACGCGGTGCGACCCGAGCGATCCGGTCATCACCACCACGACCGTGCGCGCGGCCTCGATGGGGGGTTGCGCCGCTGATTTCGCGGCCTGGCGACCGGCGGGTGAACGATCGAGCGACTCGATGCCCTCGCGTAGCGGCGCACCGGTCACCACGACGTTGGCGCTCGATACGCCAAAGGCAGTGCAGCGCTTGACGGCCCAGCGCGCGAGGAGTCGATGAGCGGCCCCGGGCACCGCGTCGAAGTCAACCAGAACCAGCGGCACACGCCAACACACGGCCGCCAGTGCCATGGCGAAGGACGCGTACCCACCCACCGACACCACCGCCGAGGGACGCCAGCGTCGCACCAAGAACTGCGCGCGCACGAGGGCCACGATGAGTCCGACGGCGGCGCCGAGGTTAGCCAGTACATCGGGCGCTCGGAGTGAGCGGCGCAGACCGCGCCCCGGCAACAACGTCAGCGCCACGTCCCCGCGCAGCAGGATGCGCTCTTGTCCACGGCGGCTCCCGACGTAGCGAAGCTCACTCGAGGCGACACCTCGTGCCCGCAACGCCTCGGCGATCGCTTGCATGGGAAAGACGTGTCCCCCGGTGCCGCCCCCAGTGATAACGACGGGGCGGCCCATTAGAACCGCTCGGGCCGGTTGGGATGACGCCGCGGATCGTAACGTCCCGGCGGACGAGGTGCGGAGCGAGGACTCTCGTACGTTCGCCGTGTGCGGGGTCGGGGTTGAGGACGGCTAGCCCCACGGGCGCTGGGGCGGGCGGCGGGACGCGGGGCGGGTCGTGCTGCGCGCGTGCGCACGGGAATGGTGAGGTCGCTCGAGTGCGAGCGGTCGTGGGCGATGTTGTACAGCACGCCAATGGCGGCGAGCTCGGTGATGAGCGCCGTGCCACCGTAGGAGAAGAAGGGCAGGGGCACGCCGGTCACCGCCCACCACCCCACCACCGAGGCGATGTTCAAGAGCGCCTCGACGATGATCCACGTCGCGATGCCGACCGCGATGAGCCGGTACACCTGATTCGAGCACTGGCGCGCAATGCGCACCGCGACGAACAAGAACGCGATGAACAGCGCGATGACCGCAAAGGTCCCGATGACCCCGAGTTCTTCACCGATCACCGAAAAAATGAAGTCGGTCTGCGGGTTGGGCAGCAGTCCCCAGATCTCGCGGCTGTGCCCGAGGCCGAGGCCGCTCACGCCACCCGCGCCGAGGCCGATGCGCGACTGGAACAGCTGATACCCACTCGTGGCCAAGTTCGAGTTCGGGTGGAGGAACGAAAAGAACCGCCGCGCCGAGTAGGGGTCCGAGATCATGTAGATGCCGACCGCCGCACCCAGGGCGATCAGTGAGCCCACCAGGAGTCGCCGCGAGAGCCCGGCGACCGCCAACATCACCACGGCGATGACCAAGATCACCGACGCCGTGCCGAGGTCCGGCTCCAAGACAATGAGCCCGCAGCCCAGCCAGATCGGCAGGGTCCTGATCGCTAACTGCTTCCAGTCGTTCAACTCGTCGTGGCACTGCAGGACGAGCCAACCAATGAAGACGACGGTGCACAGTTTGAAGATCTCGGAGGGTTGCAGGTTGATTAGGTGCAGATTGAGCCAGCGCTTGCCGCCATTCGCTTCGACACCGACGGCCTTCACCGCCACTAACAAAACGAGTCCCACCGCCATGAGCAAGGGGGCACTCCTCACGAGGCGCTCCAAACGACAGCGTGCGGCGAGATAGAAGGCAAAGACGCCCAAGATCAAGTAGGCAATGTCGTGAATTGTGATGGAAAAGGCCGAACCGCCGTTGGCCGCTGACTGGCCCTCACTCGCCGAGGCGACAAAGATCGTGCCGAAGATGACCAGCGCCGTGGTCACCAGGACGAGCGCGCGTGCCGTGTGGTCGCCGTGGGGCAGCGGCTGGAAGAGCCCTCGCTCGGGGTAGCGAGACTCCTCGCGCGGGTCGATGCGGCGCGGCGCGGCCCGGGGCATCGAGCGCGATGGGCGCTCCGCACGAATCGCCACTAGACCACCTTCGCAATCTTGAGGAAGTCCCCGTAGAAGATGCCGAGTCCGAGCATCGCACTGAGACCGGCCAGTATCCAAAACCGCACGATGACGGTGGTCTCGGGCCATCCCAGCGACTCGAAGTGATGTTGCAGCGGGGCAATGCGAAAGACCCGCCGCCCAAAGACCCGGTAGCTGATGACCTGGATGATTACCGACAGCGTCACCGTCACGAAGAGGCCCCCGATGATGGGTAACAAGAGGTCCAGATTCATGAGCAGACACAAAGCGCCGAGTCCCGTGCCGATCGCGAGAGAGCCGGTGTCGCCCATGAAGATTCGCGCCGGGGCGGCGTTCCACCACAGAAAACCGAGACACGCGCCGACGAGCGCGACCGCGACCAAACCAAGGTCGAGCGACGCGTGAAGGCGGTAGATCTCGAAGTGGCGAAACTGCCAGTAGCCCATGACCGCCAGAACGCCAAACGAGAAGGTGGCGGATCCCGCGGCGAGCCCGTCGAGCCCGTCAGTCAGGTTGACGGCGTTGGAGGTCGCGATGATGATGAAGCCCGCGAGGAAGAACCACCCCACCGAGGTCAGCTGCCACCCGGGAAGAGAAAACCGGGTGAACGACAGCTGGCTCGACGTGTGCACCCAGGTGAGGGCCAGAACGGAGAACACGGCCGCGATGACGACTTGGCCGATTAGCTTGCCGCGTTTGTTGAGTCCCAAGTTACGCATGTTGCGTATCCCGAGGTAGTCGTCGACGAAGCCCAGCACTCCGGCGGCCACGATGGCGAGAACCGTGAGAATCCCCGAACGCGTAAAGACAACGGACGTGCCAATGTGGCCCATGCCGTAACCCAGTAGCGCGGCGGTGACGATGATGGCGCCGCCCATGGTCGGAGTTCCCACCTTGTGCTGGTGCGTCGGGCCGTCCTCGCGAATGTGCTGAAACAGCGAGCGGGCGCTCAAAAATCGAATCCACAGTGGCGTGACGAAAATGGCGAAGAGAAACGCCACGCCCCCGGACTCCATCAGACTCAGCACGATCCACTCACTCCCAGAAGGCTCTGAGCCACGGCACGATCGTCGAAGGCCAGCACGAGGTCGCCCGTCGTCTGGGTCGCCTCGTGACCCTTGCCCGCGATCACCACGATGTCGCCCGCTTGGGCGACGCCGAGGGCTTGAGCGATGGCCGTACGCCGATCGCTCAGGCGAATCACTCGTGCGCCCGCGACGATCCCCGACACCACAGCATCAATGATGGCATCTGGCTCCTCAGAT
>DATHNV010000312.1:0-2176 GCA_035485615.1 Acidimicrobiales bacterium | reverse complement strand
GAGATCGTGAGCGGTTTGCGTCAAGAGCTGGTCGCTGTCGATCACCGAGGCGAGAGCCGCGCCCGCGGCGATACCCACGTGGCTCTCGGCCATGCACCCCACAATCGGCGTCACGCCACTCGCGAGTGCCAAACGCACGAGGTCGAGTCCCTCGCGCAGACCACCGGTCTTGGCGAGCTTGACGTTGACCATGTCCGCGGCGCGCGTACGAATGACCTCGAGCAGTTCGCGCCGCGTCCACACGGCCTCGTCGGCCATGACCGGCGTGTGCACGTGTGCGGTGACGTACGTCAGTCCCTCGATGTCGTCACGCGAGACGGGCTGCTCCACGAGTTCGAGATCGGTTCCGGCGTCCTCGAGAGCGCCAATGATGCGAACTGCTTCGTCGCGTTCCCAGCCCTGGTTGGCGTCAACGCGCAGATGAATCGCCGGCCCGACGACCTCACGCACCGCGACGAGCGCGCGCACATCGTCCCCACCCGCTCCCACCTTCACCTTCAGAGTCGTCATTCCCGTGCCGACGAAGTCGAGGGCCGTACGACACAGCGCGTGGAGTTCGGAGTCGTCCACCACGGCTGAAAGCGTGACATCCGTGCGCACCGAGGTGACACGACCGCCCAGGTACATGAAGAGGGGAATCCCGGCCTCTTGCGCCGCGAGGTCGAAGAGCGCGCAGTCGAGCGCCATGCGCGCCGAGGAGTTTCTCGCCACTGCGTGAGCCAGGCCCACGCTGAGTTCTCCGGGATCGAACGTCGCTCGCCCGATGATCGCGTCGCGCAGTGGACCCATGACCGCCGCACTCACGCTCTCGACACTTTCGCCCGTGACGCGCCAACTGGTGGGCGCCTCGCCCCAGCCCGAGCGCCCATCACTATCGCGCACCTCGACGATCAGTGCCTCAATCTCGTAGGCTGTGCGAATCGCCGTCACGAAGGGCCTCTTCAGCGCGATCCGCCGACGGTGAATCACCACCTCTGCTACGCGCGCCACCCCGCTCCCTCTCCTTCAGTGCCTCTATCGTGACACGCACGAGGTCGGGGAACTGACTGTGCGACAGGCCTCGAACGACCGCGCCTACTTTTTGTCGAGTACGCGCTCCAGCTCGTGCTTGTTCATCCTCGAGCGGCCCGGAATCTTCTTGCGACGAGCCTCTTCGTAGAGCTGCTTCATCGTGCGTCCACCGGGTCCCTCGTGGGATCGCAACCCGCCGCGACGCTCAGACGAGATGTCATCGAGCGAGACGCGACTCGCGGTCTTGGACTCGCCGTGGCGAGCCCGCTCCTTATTGACGGTTCGCGCCGCAATCTCCTCGGCGAGTTTTTCCGAGCGTCCGGCGCGCAGTTCACTCGCCTTCACATCCTCGTACTGGTGCTCTCTTTTTTCGCCCCACGTGCCCTCTGGCATTTCAGCCTCCTTGCTCCTCCGAGCAACGGCGTGCTCGGGATCTCGAGTGCGGTTGTACCGAAAACGCTAGCCAGGGGATCGGCCACGTTCAAGGGTCGACATTCCGACAAGTTTTCGGACTCGCCGAGGTCTCAGTCCTCGTAGGAGACGAACTGGTGCAGATCCGCTGAGAGCGTGCAATCCGGGTCATCCGAGCAGGCAACTCCCCACTCGGCGACGAGTGCCACCCCGTGGCAGTGCTCTAAGTCACCGAGGCACGATTCGCATGTGACGGTCTCTCCAAGTACGTGAGCAAGTTGTGACGATGACATGCATTTAGGGTAAATCGCAGGTGTCACACGCCGAATTGACGTCGACCATTGGTTTTTTCTACCCGCAGTGATACTTTTGTTCTCTGAACCTTTCTCAAGTCGGCAAGGAGAAATGACAAATGGCGCGCGCTACTTGGTCGGGCTTTCTCAGTTTTGGTCTCGTGAGCGTCCCCGTCGGTCTCTACAGCGCGACGGCGGATCAGACCATTCACTTCAATCAGCTCCACAAGGGAACCTCTCACCGGGTCCGCTATAAGAAGGTCGACGAGGACACCGGCGAGGAGCTCTCGAGCGAGGACATCGTCAACGGCTATCCCCTGGGCGGGGGCGAGTACGTCGTCGTTACCAAGGAAGAGATGTCCAGCGCGGCGCCGGGTAAGTCGGAACTGATCGAAATTCAGGACTTCGTCGACCTCAACGAGATCGATCCCATCTTCTTTCGCCAGTCCTACTACCTCGCT
>DATHNV010000311.1:0-2031 GCA_035485615.1 Acidimicrobiales bacterium | reverse complement strand
CCCACCGAGTCCCTGGTGCAACGTTGGCCCGACGGACTGCCCCAGTACTGCGTGGGTCACGAACAACTCGTGGAGCGCGCGCGGGCGGCTAGCGTGAAGCATCGTGTCACTCTGGCGGGCAATGCGTACGACGGAGTTGGCGTGCCCGCGAGTATCGGATCGGGTCGCAGAGCAGCGCGCGAACTTCTGTCACTCACGGACGAGCACTAACAGTTCGGACGCCGCTACAGGTAGTAGCCCGAGTGGATGTAAATGCAGGGCACGCCCTCGCTCACGTACATCGCGTGGTTCTTGGGGTCATCGTCCAGCGCCAGGCGAATGTCGAATCCTTGCGCGAAGAGTTCGTGGAGCGTTTCGCGTTTGAATCGGTCCACGCCCGAGTAGTCGCCAAAGTCGCGCATGATCAGCAGATCCCAGCGGATTCCGTACCGATCAAGCCACGCCAGAGTGTGGGGCTGCACGCGCCGCGGCCGTCCGGTCACCAGGATCACCAGGAGCGACGAGTCGAGTAACTCAAGCAGTCGCTCGATCTCTTCGATAATGGGATCTTCGCCCACCTCATCGAAGAAGCCCTTCCAGTCGCCCCAGTCCAGGTAGTGCTGACGACCCGCAGCGTCTGCCAGCACGCCGTCTATGTCGAAAATCACAGCCCGGCCAGGTTGAAGGGTCGAATCGCGCCAATGCCAATTTTCGGGGTCGGTCTCCATCAACTCTTCAGCGACTCATTCTCGAACAGAACATCTCTGCGAGACTAGATGGCGTGGAAGTAGCTGAACGACGGACGATTCCCGTCCCCTACGGGCATCACGTCTATGTGCTGAGTGACCTGGACCTGTCTCCCTCCACCAACATCGAGAGTCGGCCAATTCGGGAGTTCATGAGCCTCCTGGGCGACATCGACGACGCCGCCATCGTCGTGGTCGCGGGAAACCTCTTTCACCCCGGGCCAACCGAAGACCTTGCCAAGTTCATCGAGGCGACGTTCGTCGCGCAGTCCCGGTTGCGCGACGCCATCGTGGCATTTACGGCATCGCCGAATCACCAGTTGCTCGCGTTGCCAGGTAGCAACGACGCAGATCTGCGCGAGCACGTGCGCGCCCAGGCGCTTCTGAGTGACGTGGGCGTCTGTGTTGCGAGCGATCTCGTGTTGCAGGTAGCGACCGCCGAAGGCGTGCGCGACATCGCGGTGGCGGCCGGGTCGTACAGCCTGGACGTCACGCCGGTGAGTGTCCCTTATCGCGGTGATGCGCAGAATCTCGAGGATCCACTCGCTCTTCAGCGCTTTGTCGCCTCGCGCACTCTCTACCGCCGCCTCGCGGCGTGGGTGTGGCTGCCCGTCTTGGCCTTCCTCGCGCTCGACGTCTGGGCGATCTTTGCGAGTGTCGAAGATCACGTCGCGCGTCATCACTACCGCGTTCACGTCCTGCACTCGCACAACTTCTGGGAGAACGCCTTCGTCGCCCTCGTGGTAGTCGCCATCGTTGAAACGTTGGTCGCCGGTCTGGCCGCGCTGTGGGTGCAACGCCGGTTCCACCGGAGCGCAACCGCCCACCAGCGCGACAACCTCAGCGAACCCTTAGCTCTCACCACGGTCGACGACGTTGACGCCCTCGAGTTCGCTCGCCGCGTGGTCGAACGAGGCGGCGCCGGCGCGGTCGTGGGTGGCGCCCCTTCGCCAGCTCTCGCGTTTCTCGACGACGGTGTCTGTGCATCGCCCGGGCCTTCGCGCACCGTGTTGGTGGAGCGACGCGGTCTCTTCGGATTGCCAGCAGTGTTCGCCGCTGTCGAGCGGCTCGGGGTCGTCGAGATCGAAGCCGGTAGTACCGTGCAGGTCCGTCTCTACGCGGGCGAGTCCTCGACGGGTCACGGCACCGCTCTGGAGCGCCTGGTGGGACGCGAAAACGTGCAAGCCGAGACGAGCAACGACACCGCCGCGGTCGCCTCGTGGCCAAGCGGTCTGCCCTTTCCGATGAACGTCGAGCGCCTCTACGAGCAGGTTCATCAGCGCACGATTCGACGTGCGATGGCGCT
>DATHNV010000310.1:0-2430 GCA_035485615.1 Acidimicrobiales bacterium | reverse complement strand
GTCCACCCAGAACGTCACGTGGGAACTGGTTCCGAACAGTTAGGTCGGCCCCTGAGCACGCGCCTTCACGGGGCCGCGCTCGCGCTCTACTTCGCCCTGCTGCCGTACGTCGTGCTCACCAAGTGGCAGCGCACGTCGAGTGAGTCGAGCGGTACCTTCATTCGTCTCCTCTTGGTGGTGCTCGTCGCGTTCTGGTTCGGGTTTCTCTGGCAGGTCACCCGCAACGTGTGGCGCCTGCGCCGCGGACGAGAAGTGAAGACCGGTGGCAGCGCCTGGCTCGCCGGCCTGGTGGTGGCGCTGCTCGCCCTCGCCGCTCCCGTTCACCTGGGCACACATGAACCAACCGCGATCGCCGTCGCGTATGGGTCCTCGTCGCAACCCGTTCATCATCGTCTGCCCACTCCCCTGGTCGGCCTGGCGCCGATGCCCCTCGCCCTCGTCGCCAAACGGCGAAGCGACGCGCTGCGACGAGAGGGCGACGATTCATTCGATATCGACGAATCCATCGAGCTATTGCGCGGTCTCAATCCTGATCTCATCGCGCACCTCGCCGCACTGACGCGAGACGAGCGCGATGGCGTTCTGGACGTGCCCGACGAGCCAACCGCTCTGTCGGGTGAATCGATTGCCGGCGCACTCCTGGCGTGCACGCTGGGGCCAAGCGCCACGGGCACTCTGATTGGCTTCGCCCGCGAAGGTGGGCGACTCCCCATTCGTGCGGCGTGGACCAGCGACGACGTCCAGCGCGAAGTTGTCGCACTGCACCACGGGCCACTCGCCTTCGCCCGCGACGAAGGCGAACTCCTGCGCGCGCTCGCGACGCGTGCCTTGCGACAGAGCGTGGTCGTCTACCTGGGGCCAGCCAGTGACCTGGACGATGAACTCAGTGCCTGTGCGGTCACTCTCACCCCGTACCTGGAGCGCGAAGCGCGCGCGCCCCGTCACGACCTCCCCGACGCACCGCGAATCGGCGATCTACGCGTCGAGATGCTGCGCGCCGACCCCACCGTCGTGGGGATCGTCGAGCCCTTTACCCCGACACTGCGACGGCGGTGCATCGAGATGGTCGCCTACCTCGCGCTGCATCGACACGAACCGGTGACCGGTGAACGCCTGCGCACCCGGGTTCTCCTGCACGCCGATGTCGAGGCCTCCACGCGGACCCTCGCGAACACCGCGAGTTCCGTGCGCCGCTCGCTGGGCGTCGATGTCCAGGGTCCCCGCCTTCATCCGGTCTCGTCGTCGGGGCTCTACGCCACCCACGGCGTCACGAGCGACGTCGAGATGTTCTCCACCCTGGTGGCACGCGCCCGACAACTTCCTCTCGCCGACGCGACGTCGGTCGTGCACGAGGCGCTACTGCTCATCAAGGGCGAACCTCTCGCGAGCACCCTGCGCGGGTTCGAGTGGTTCCTCGCCGAGGGCTTTGCGGCTCGCCTCGCGCGCGACGGCGAGTGGGCGGCACTGGCGCTGCATCACAACGCGATGCGACGACGAAACTACGAACTGGCCTTTTGGTCACTGCAACAAGGACTGCTGATCGACCCGTACAGCGATGCGCTCGCCGATGCGCTCGCCAAGGTACCCCGACTACGCGAGTTTGGCGGCGATGGAGCCCGCGCGGCGCAGCACCAGCCCGTCAGCCCCCGCGGCGCTGTAGCGATGAGCTGGTCGCTCACGGGCCTCAGCCAACAGGTCTTTCAGTAGCGCGGCGAACGAGAGCGGCGGATCGACGAAGAGGTACTTGGCCAGTGACCCGGGAATCGTATTGATCTCGTTGACGTAGAGCTCGTGGTCGTTGGCGAGGAAGTCCACTCGGGCCACGCCCCGCACCTGGGCCACATCAGCAATCACGCGAGCCATGGACAGAATCTCCTCGCGCTGTCCTGCGGGGAGGACCGCCGGCAGTTCGCGCGGCGCGGCCACCATGCCTTCGCCGCCGACGTACTTGTCGCGATAGTTGAGAATCTCGGTGTCCGGCGTCCGGCGAATGGGTCGCTCAATCGCCGAGAGCTCCAACGAGGGATACGTGCGCAGGGCGATCTGCACGTCGCTGAGGTCCTCGCGGTAGGGCTCGACGACACACCCGTTGGCAAAGTGGGGGTTGGATGACAGACGCGCCTGGGCGGTGGCGAAGTCGGCCACCACGTCAATGCCGATCGACGATCCCCCGAAGCGCGGCTTCAAGATATACGGCCCCGCGAACGGTAGCGAACTGCTGGACGCGCTCAGTAGCGCGCGGGGCAGCGACGCCAATCCCGCGTTCGCGATGACGGCCGAGAACGCCCATTTGTCCATGCCCAGCGCGGCGCCAGCCACCGTGGGTCCGGTGTACGCCAGGCCCGCAAGGTCCAGCGCGCCCTGCAGGGTGCCGTCTTCGCCGGGCCCCCCGTGGGTCGCGAGAACCAGGGTGTCGAGGTCAAGCCGCTT
>DATHNV010000309.1:0-6934 GCA_035485615.1 Acidimicrobiales bacterium | reverse complement strand
TCGACGCCCGTGCAGATCCTGGGCTTTAGTGAGCCGCCCTTCGCAGGTGACGAGATGCGCGTGGCCCACGACCTCGGACACGCGCGTTCACTCGCCGAAGCTCGCGCCCAGCGCACGCGCTTGGTGGGCCAGCAGCCCGTTGCCTCTTCGAGCGGGGCGCGACTCGAAGACCTCTTCGAACAGATACAGCGCGGTGAGACCGCGACGCTCAACATCGTGCTCAAGGCCGACGTGCAGGGTTCACTCGAAGCCTGCACCGAGTCGCTGCGCAAGCTCGAGCGCGACGACGTGAAACTCGTCATCGTGCACCGCGGCGTGGGCGGGATCACCGAGAACGACGTGCAGCTGGCCAAGGCCTCCAACGCGACGATCATCGGCTTTAACGTTCGTCCCGACAAGCGCAGCCGCGAACTCGCGGCCAGCGAGGGCGTGCAGATTCGCACCTACGAAATCATCTACAAGTTGATCGAAGAGATCGAAGCCGCCATGCTCGGACTCCTCACCCCGGTGTTCGAAGAAGTCGTCACGGGCGAAGCCGAGGTGCGCGAGGTGTTTCGCATTCCGCGCATCGGCGCGATCGCGGGCTGCTTCGTGCGAGAGGGTGTCATCACCCGTGGGTCCAAGGTGCGATTCCTGCGCGAGGGTGCGATCATCTGGAAGGGCTCGATCACATCGCTTCGTCGCTTCAAGGACGACGCGCGCGAGGTCGCCTCGGGCTTTGAGTGCGGTATCGGACTCTCGGACTACCAGGACCTCAAGTCGGGTGACATCATCGAAACGTACGAAGAGCGCGAGATCCCGCGCACGGCCTAAGCCATGTCGCGTTCGTCCGGCTCCAGCCATCCGTACCCGCGGACCGCGCGCGTGAATCAGATTCTGCGCGAGGTGATTTCCGATGAACTGGTGCGAATCTCGGACGTGGACGAGCGCTTGGGGCTGCTCACGGTGACCGGCGTCGATACGACGCCCGATCTGCGCCACGCCAAGATCTACTTCCACTCGCTCAGCGACGGCGCGAAAGAGGCCCTCGAGGAGCGACGCGCCCAGATCCAGGCGTCGGTGAACGCCCAGACCCGCCTCAAGCGAACACCCAAGCTCTCCTTTGCCGCGGATCCGGCCGTGGCGAGCGGCAACGCCGTCGAAGAGCTGCTGCGCCGCCAACACCATGACGACGAATAACGGTCTCCTGCTCATCGACAAGCCCCGCGGGGTGACCAGTCACGACGTGGTCGCGCACGTGCGACGGGTCCTCAGCGAACGACGAGTGGGACACGCCGGCACACTCGATCCCATGGCCACCGGACTCTTGATCCTGGGCGTCGGGCCCTCCACCCGACTGCTGCGCTTCGCCCAAAGCGAGATGAAGCGCTACGAAGGCGTGCTCACGCTCGGCGTGCGCACCGACTCGCTCGACGCGGACGGCGAAGTGGTGGAGGAGGGTCCCGTCCCGCAGTTCACTCCCGAGGCGATCGACGACGCGATCAGAGGTCTCATCGGCGATCAGGAGCAGATCCCGCCGATGGTGTCGGCGATCAAGGTCAACGGGCGTCGCCTGCACGCCCTGGCGCGCGAGGGCGTGGTCATCGACCGCGCTCCGCGCGCGATCACGGTGTACACGCTGTCGGTGACACCGATCGACGAGCACCACTGGAGTTTTGACGTCACGTGTTCGGTGGGCACGTACGTGCGCGTGTTGATGTCGGATCTGGCCGAGCGACTCGGCACCCTCGGCCACTTGAGCGCGCTGCGCCGGGTCTCGAGCGGCGACCACGAGGTGAGCGACGCCCTCACGTATCACGATCTCGACACTCGCGTGAGCCAAGACGTGCCGGTTCTCCTGCCTCCACGAGCGTTCGTCGAGCACTTGCCCGCGGTGACCGTGAGCGAAGATGAGGAACGGCGCCTGCGCATGGGCCAGCGCCTCGAGTTCAGTGTGCCGAGCGGCGAGGAGATCGCCGCGTTCAGTGTGAGCGGACATTTGGTGGGCGTGCTGCGACGCCGCGGCGACGTCTGGCAGCCCGAGATCGTCATGCCCGCGGTGGCGTGAGTCCGGGTAGGTTGCCAGTCGTGAACGTGTGCCGAGACGGCGAGGAATGCGCGCAGGGACCCTCAGTGGTCGCCATCGGCGTCTTTGACGGACTGCATCGCGGTCACCGGGCAGTGCTCGCCGAGCTCGTGGATCTCGCGCATCGCTATCACGCGACGGCGACGGTGGTGACGTTCGATCCATCTCCCGCCAGCGTGCTCGCACCCTCGCGCGCGCCGCGACAGATCGCGACGATCGATCAGCGCCTCGAGGACATGGCAGCCGTCGGGGTGGAGCAGGTACGCATCCTCACCTTCTCCAAGGCACTCTCCAGTGAGTCCGCGCGCGAGTTCGTGGAGCGAGTCCTCGTCGGTGAGCTGCACGCGACCTGTGTCCTCGTGGGCGAGGGCTTTCACTTCGGGCACAATCGCGAGGGGAGTCCCGCTCTTTTGCGCGAGGCCGGCGCCGAGCTCGGTTTCGACGTGGTGGTGGCGCCCACCCACGGTGAGGGAGAGCGCTTTAGCTCGAGCGCGGTGCGTGGTGCACTGGCGACGGGCGATCTCGACGAAGTCGAGCGCGTCTTGGGGCGGCCCTTTACGCTGCGCGGCGTCGTGGAGCACGGTGACAATCGCGGCGAAGAGTTGGGTTTTCCCACGGCGAACATCGCGGTCACAAAAGATCAGGCCCTACCCAAGGAGGGTGTGTACGCGGGGGCGACCACCATCGACGAGGTGTGGTGGCCCGCCGCGATCTCGATTGGCACGCGACCGCAGTTCTACGAAGACGGCGCACTGCTTGTCGAGGTGCACGTGGTGGGCTACGACGGGGTGCTCTACGGTCGCCAACTCGATGTGGTGTTTCTGGCCTTCCTGCGAGCCCAGACGACCTTTGCGAGCGTCGAGGACTTGGTCGTTCAAATCGGCCGCGACGTGGAGCAAACCCGCCAACTATTCGCCTCCACGGCGACCGACGAACTGAAACTGCTAGGATAAATGGTCGGTCAGCGACGCTGATCACGTGGGTCGTCCCGTGACGGCTCGCACCGGGACACCCGACTCAACTAAGGCACAGACGTTATATGACCGAGAAGCAACAGATCATTGAGGACTTTCGAGCCCACGACACGGACACGGGCTCGCCCGAGGTCCAAGTCGCGCTCTTGACCGACCGGATCGCGCATCTCACCGAGCACCTCAAGGTTCACAAGGGCGATCATCACACTCGCCGTGGACTGATGAAGCTCATTGGTCAACGCCGTCGACTGCTGGACTACGTACAAAAAGGTGACGTGGAGCGCTATCGCGCGTTGATCGGTCGGCTCGGCATTCGTCGCTAGCCGCATCACCCGCGCCGACGCCGTCGACGCGTTCAGTATTCGAGGCCCCGAACGCCAGTGGAGGATCGTCGCGTAAGCGAAGGTTGCCCACTGGGATTCGGGCGAATGCTGCTACAGAAAGAGCACAGCCATGACAGACGCGATTCGCGTTAGTAGTCCCATCACAGGTACCGACAAAACCATGAGTTTTGAAGCCGGTCACCTGGCCCAACTCGCCGACGGCGCGGTTCTCGCGCGTATCGGTGACACCATGTTGCTCGCCACCGTGGTCGCCGCCAAGACCGCGCGCGAGGGAATGGATTTCTTCCCCCTCACCGTGGACATTGAAGAGCGCGCCTACGCCGCGGGCAAGATTCCCGGGGCGTTCTTTCGCCGCGAGGGAAAACTCTCCGACCAAGCGATTTTGATCTGCCGACTCATCGACCGCCCGCTGCGTCCTTCGTTTCCGAAGGGCTTTCGCAACGAGGTCCAGGTCGTGGGCACGATCTTCTCGGCCGACCAGGAGAACCCGCACGACATTCTCGCCATCAATGCGGCCTCGGCCGCACTGATGATCTCGGGCATCCCCTTCGACGGACCGATCGGGGCGGTACGCATGGCGTACACGACCGACGGCGAGTGGGTGGCCCACCCGACCTACCAGGAGGGCGACGCCTCGACCTTTGAACTCATCGTGGCCGGACGCGCGCTGAGTGACTCCGTCGACGCGGACGTGGCGATCATGATGGTCGAAGCCGGTGGCACCGAGGGTTCGTTCGAGAAGTACCTCGACGGCGCGCCCAAGGTGAGCGAAGAAGTTCTCGCCGCGGGTCTCGAAGCCTCGAAGCTTTGGATTCGCGAGGCGATCAACCTGCAGCGCTCTTTAGTGCGCGACTTCATCGCTGACCGTGGTCCGCTACCCACCTTTGAGTACGAGACCTTCGCCGACTACACCGACGACATCTATGCGCGCGTGGACGCGATTGGTCACCAGGCGCTCTCGGACGCCAACCAGATCACGACCAAGGCCGCGCGCAACGAAGCCCTCGACGCCGCGACCAAGTCGATCCAAGAGCAACTCGCCTCCGAGTTCGAGGGTCGCGCGAGCGAGATCAAGGCCGCCGTGCGTTCACTCACCAAGAAGCTCGTGCGCGAGCGTGTCGTCACCGACGGCGTGCGCATCGACGGACGAGGCCTCGCGGACATTCGCCCGCTCTCGGCCGAACTCGACCTCTTTCCGATGACCCACGGATCTGCGGTGTTCCAGCGCGGTGAGACCCAGGTCGTGAACGTGACGACGCTCGGCATGCCACGCATGCGCCAGCAGCTCGACACGATCTCGCCCGATGAGTTCAAGCGCTACATGCACCACTACAACTTCCCGCCCTACTCAACGGGTGAGACCGGTCGCGTCGGTGCTCCCAAGCGCCGCGAGGTCGGACACGGCGCACTCGCCGAGCGCGCCCTCATCCCCGTTCTGCCGAGTGAAGAGGACTTCGCGTACACGATTCGCGTGGTTTCAGACGTCATGCAGTCGAACGGGTCGACCTCGATGGGTTCGGTCTGTGGCTCGACGCTGTCGTTGATGGCGGCCGGTGTGCCGATTAAGGCGCCCGTGGCGGGTATCGCGATGGGCCTGGTGTACGAAGACGGTGTCTACGTCACGCTGACCGACATCCTCGGCGCCGAAGACGCCTTTGGCGACATGGACTTCAAGGTCGCGGGTACCGCTGACGCGGTCACCGCGTTGCAACTCGACACCAAGATTGACGGTCTGCCCGCCGACGTGCTCGCCAAGGCGCTGCACCAGGCTAAGGACGCCCGACTCACGATCCTGAAGGTCATCACCGACACGATCGCCGAGCCGCGCAGCGAGGTGGCCGAGGTCGCTCCGAAGATCGTCTCGATGGAGATCCCGATCGACAAGATCGGCGAGGTCATTGGACCCAAGGGCAAAGTCATCAACACGCTTCAGCAGGAGACGGGTGCGGACATCGCAGTCGACGACGATGGCGTCGTGGGCACGGTCACCATCGGAGCGAAGGACGGCCGCGCCGTCGAAGAAGCTCGTCGACGCATCTCGTTGATCCTGGACCCGCCCTCGGCGGACGTCGGGGCGATCTACCAGGGTCGCGTCGTGTCCATCGCCAAGTTCGGCGCCTTCATCAACATCCTGCCGGGCCGCGACGGTCTCTTGCACATCTCGAAGTTGGCGCCCCTCAACGGCGGAAAGCGCATCGGCCAGGTCGAAGACGTCCTGGAGTTGGGCCAAGCCCTCGAGGTCAAGGTCGACGACATTGATCCCCAGGGCAAGGTGTCGCTCTCGTTGGTCGGTGACTTCCCCGACGTGGTCGAAGAGCCGCGCCGCGAGCGCGAGCGTTCCCCGCGCGGTGGTGAGCGATCGGGTAGCTCGAACTCGGGTCGTTCGAACTCGGGCGGTTCTAGTTCCGCTAGTCCCAACAGTTCCTTCGAAGCGAGCTTCGAGGCCGAACTGGCCGGCGAGATCGGTGACCTGGGACCAGGAGGTCCTAGTTTCCACGCTGACGACGACGGCAGTCGTCGTGCTCCGCGGCCCCGTCGTCGCTAAGTAACCAAGGACCGTGTCGCGCCATAGGTGTCGCGACACGGTCCTTTTGGTTTTCGTAGCGTGGGAACAATGAGTAGCGACCTCGCGCCCGAACGCGTCGCGCCGTGGTGGCGATCTCCCCAGCGCAACGACCGCTGGGCACTGGGCACACTCGTTGCCATACCGCTGGTGTTGTTCATCGTGCCGGCCCTGTTTGGTCACCCGGCGATTGACGCCGACAACCTGATTCAAAACTTTCCTCTGCGTGTCTTGGCGGGCAAACAGCTCGCCTCGGGACACCTGCCGCTTCTCGATCCACTGACGAACGCCGGCACGCCCCTCTTG
Organism: Acidimicrobiales bacterium; assembly: GCA_035485615.1. Lineage (GTDB taxonomy): Bacteria > Actinomycetota > Acidimicrobiia > Acidimicrobiales > RAAP-2 > RAAP-2. The sequence goes on along the minus strand of DATHNV010000309.1, from coordinate 682 downwards.
GGTGGACTCAACGCCGGGGCGCTGTACCCACTCACGCTCATCTTCGCCTTCATTCCGCCGATCGTCGCCTGGATCATCAACATGGTCGTGGTCTATGTGAGCGCGGGCGTGGGGATGTTCGCTCTTCTGCGCTGGCACGGCGCGCGCACGACCGCGGCCCTGGTGGCGGGAGTCAGTTACACGTACTGCGGAGCGATGATCGGCCAGATGATCCACCTGGGCGTGATCCAGGGCTATTCGTTCGTGCCCTGGGCGGTGTTGATCATGCTCGCCCTCTCGCGGCGCATCGCCGCGGTGCCCAGCAGCACCAGTGTTCTGTCGCTCGCCCGCATCGCCCTGCCCTGGACCTTGGGTGAAGGGGCGCTGTGGGGCCTCACGTTCCTCTCGGGGGAGCCGCGAGCCATGGCCACGATGGAACTACTCACGATCGTGGTTGTTCCCTGCGTGCTGATTCTTCGCAGCTCCTACTGGCTCACATCCTGGCGCGGACGGATCGCCTATCTGGCCACGCTCGCGGTGGGCTTTATCTGGGGCTTGGGCATCGGACTGGTCCAGCTCCTCCCGGGCTGGTCATTCATCAAGGACTCCGAGCGCTCACAGATCGCGTACTCGTTTTTTGGTGCGGGGTCACTCGCGGTGCACTGGAGCGCACTGCTCTTCACGCCCGACCTGCTGGGCGGTA
>DATHNV010000308.1:0-5019 GCA_035485615.1 Acidimicrobiales bacterium | reverse complement strand
ATCATCTTGAATGAGCGCCTCGTGCGTGACGACGTCTTGACGTCGATCCACGTGAAGGAGTACGAGATCGACGCGCGCGACACCAAGCTCGGCGCCGAAGAGATCACTCGCGACATCCCCAACCTGCCCGACGACATCCTGGCGGACCTCGACGACCTGGGCATCGTGCGCATCGGCGCCGAAGTCGAGCCCGGCGACATCCTCGTGGGCAAGGTCACTCCGAAGGGCGAGACCGAACAGAGCCCCGAAGAGCGCCTCCTGCGCGCCATCTTCGGTGAGAAGGCGCGCGAAGTGCGCGACACCTCACTCAAGGTTCCCCACGGTGAGTCCGGCAAGGTCATCGACGTCAAGGTCTACAGCCGCGACGAAGACCACGAGATGCAGCCCGGCGTCAACCAGTTGGTCAAGGTCTACGTCGCCCAGAAGCGCAAGATCTCCGAGGGCGACAAGCTCGCGGGTCGTCACGGCAACAAGGGCGTCATCTCCAAGATCCTGCCCGAAGAGGACATGCCGTTCTTAGAAGACGGCACGCCCATCGACATCATCTTGAGCCCGCTCGGCGTGCCGAGCCGCATGAACGTCGGCCAGGTCTTGGAAAGTCACCTGGGCTACGCGGCGCGTCACGGTTGGGCCGGAATCGACGTTTCGTCCTCAGTGGGCACCTCGGGTCACCTCGACCAGCAGGACCCCGCTACCCGTCCCTACCGCAAGACTCGTCCGCGCACCGAGCCGGCCGTCTATATCGCGACTCCGTCCTTTGACGGTGCGCACTGGGACGAAACCGAGCGCGCCAAGGACAAGCCCACGATCCAACAGACCTTCGAGACGCTCAACGTCGATGGTCAAAACGGCAAGCGCATGCTGGCCGGGGACAACGACGGCAAGGTCACGCTGTTTAACGGACGCACCGGCGAGGCCTACGACAACCCGATCTCGGTGGGCTACGCCTACATCTTGAAGCTCGCCCACATGGTCGACGACAAGATCCACGCGCGCTCGACGGGTCCGTACTCGATGATCACGGCCCAGCCCCTGGGTGGCAAGGCCCAGTTCGGTGGCCAGCGCTTCGGTGAGATGGAAGTCTGGGCCCTCGAGGCCTACGGCGCGGCCTACGCGCTCCAAGAGCTCCTGACCGTCAAGTCCGACGACATGAAGGGTCGCGAACGCGCCTACGAGTCGATCGTCAAGGGTCAGAACCTGCCCGAGCCGGGAATCCCCGAGTCGTTCAAGGTGCTCATCAAAGAAATGCAGTCCCTCTGTTTGAACGTGGAAGTGCGCGACAAGGTCGGCGCCCACGTGGACCTGGCGGACACCGAAGAGGACTTCTTCTCGGTCACGCGCGAACTCGGTATCGACATCAGTCGTCCCGAGCGCGGCAGTGACGAAGAGGACGCTCGACGCGCCGCCGAAAGGAAGTTGTCATGAGTCCACTCGACGTAAACCAGTTCGACGAGATCTCCATTGGTCTCGCGACGGCTCAGAACATCCGCAGCTGGTCTTCGGGTGAAGTAAAGAAGCCCGAGACGATCAACTACCGCACCCTGCGTCCCGAAAAGGACGGCCTGTTCTGCGAGAAGATCTTTGGACCCCAGAAGGCCTGGGAGTGTGCGTGCGGTAAGTACAAGCGCGTGCGCTTTAAGGGCATCGTCTGTGAGCGCTGTGGCGTCGAAGTCACCAGCGACAAGGTGCGCCGTGAGCGCATGGGTCACATCGCCCTCTCGGCGCCGGTGGTGCACATCTGGTACCTGCGCGGTACGCGCAGCTGGTTGGCCTACCTGCTCATGGGCACGCTGCCCAAGGAGGAGCTCAAGGCCAAGCAGCTCGAAAAGGTCATCTACTTCGCCGCCCACATGGTCACCTACGTGGATGAGACTCGTCGTCACGACGACCTCAGCGATCTGCGCATCGGGCTCCAGGACGAGCTCGTAGAGATTGGCGATCGTGAGGCCAAGGCCGTCGAGAACAAGCTCAAGGAGATCGAGGCCCGCGCGGCCAAGCTCGAGTCCGAGGGTGCCAAGGAGTCCGAGATTCGCGCGCTCCAGCGCAGCACGGAAAAGGAACTCGACGTCGTTCGCTCGCGCTTCAGCGAAGAGCGGGACCTCGCCAACCGCGCCTTTGAGACCTTCGAGAGCCTGCACAGCCGCGCGATCATCGAAGACGAAGTGCTGTATCGCGAGATGGACTTTCGCTACGGCGAGTACTTCGAAGGCGGCATGGGTGCCGACGCGATCCTCCAGTTGATCGACCGCATGGACCTCGACCAAGAGGAAAAGACCATGCGCGAGATGATCGACGCGAAGGATGGCCGCAAGCCCCTCTCCGCGCAGCGTCACGCCAAGTTCCTAAAGCGCCTGGCGATCGTGCAGTCCTTTAACCGTCGCGACGAGCACGGTCACCGCCTGAACGACCCGCGCGCCATGATCCTCGAAGCGGTGCCGGTCATTCCGCCGGACCTTCGCCCGATGGTCCAGCTCGACGGTGGTCGCTTTGCCACCTCTGACCTCAACGACCTCTACCGTCGCGTGATCAACCGCAACAACCGCCTCAAGCGCCTGCTCGACTTGGGCGCGCCGGACATCATCGTCAACAACGAAAAGCGCATGCTCCAAGAAGCGGTCGACGCCCTCTTCGACAACGGTCGACGCGGTCGTCCGGTGGCCGGCCAGAGTGGCCGACCCCTGAAGAGCCTCTCGGACATGTTGAAGGGTAAGCAGGGTCGGTTCCGTCAGAACCTGCTCGGCAAGCGCGTGGACTACTCGGGCCGCTCGGTCATCGTGGTCGGCCCCCAGCTCAAGTTGCACCAGTGCGGTCTGCCCAAGATGATGGCCCTGGAGCTCTTCAAGCCCTTCGTGATGAAGCGGCTCATCGAGACCCAGGTCGCCCAGAACATCAAGAGCGCCAAGCGCATGGTCGAGCGTCGCAAGACCGTCGTGTGGGACGTCCTCGAAGAGGTCATCCGCGAGCACCCGGTTCTGTTGAACCGCGCGCCCACGTTGCACCGTCTGGGTATCCAGGCCTTCGAGCCGGTGCTGGTCGACGGCAAGGCCATTCAGATTCACCCGCTCGTGTGTAAGGCGTTCAACGCCGACTTCGACGGTGACCAGATGGCCGTGCACGTGCCGCTCTCGGCGGAGTCCCAGGCCGAGGCGCGCATCTTGATGCTCTCGACCAACAACATCTTCACCCCGGCGACCGGTCGTCCCATCACCGAGCCCGCCCAGGACATGGTCTACGGCGCGTACTACCTGACGCTGAACGCCGACGAGAAGGTGGAGCACCCCAAGGTGTTCCGTCACGTCTACGAGATCGAAAACGCCGTCGCCGACAAGATGGTCGGACTGCGCACGCCCATCGAGATTCGCCCCTTGGCGGACTCCTCGCTGGACACGCGCTTGGAGTCGGCGGGCATCGAGATCGAGGGCGCGAGCCGCTCGTTAGTGACGACCCCGGGTCGTGTGCTCTTCAACGAGGCGCTGCCCTTCGGGTTCCGCTACGTCAATGAGCTCATCGGCAAGAACGCCATGCCCATCGGTGCGATCGTCGAGGAGATCTCGGCGAGCTACTCGCGCCAGGAAGTGGCCGAGTCCCTGGACGCCATTAAGTCCCTGGGCTTTCGCTTCGCGACGAAGTCGGGTCTCACGATCTCCATCGAGGACGTCATCACGACGCCCGAGAAGGCCGCGATCCTCGAGAAGTACGAGGAGCAGGCCGCCAAGGTCGAGACCAACTACCGCCGCGGTGTGATCGTCGACGACGAGCGCCGCCAGCAGGAGATCGAGATCTGGACGAACGCCAACAAGGAGGTCGGTGACGCCACCGACCGCGCCATGAACGCGATCGCCGATAACCCGATTCGCCAGATGGTCGACTCGGGCGCGCGTGGTAACTCCCAGCAGATCCGCCAGATCGCTGCCATGAAGGGCCTCGTGTCCAACCCGCGCGGTGAGATGATTCCTCGACCGATCAAGTCCTCGTTCCGCGAGGGCCTCTCGGTCCTGGAGTACTTCATCTCGACCCACGGCACCCGCAAGGGCTTGGGCGACACCGCGCTGCGCACCGCCGACTCGGGCTACCTGACTCGTCGCCTCGTCGACGTCGCCCAGGAGCTCATCGTCAAGGTGTTCGACTGCGGTACGACCCGGGGCATGTGGATCGAGCACGTGGCTCCGGACACCCGGGCCCAGCGCGCGCACCTCGAGACCAAGCTCTGGGGTCGCATCGTGGCCGAAGACGTCACCTTGAGTGACGGCTCGGTCATCGCCGCGGGCACCATGTTGCTCATGGACGACGTCGAGCGCCTGCGCGACGACGCCAGCGTCACGCGCGTGCGCGTGCGCACGACTCTGACTTGTGACGCCATCCAGGGGGTGTGTGCCGCTTGTTATGGTCTCTCCCTCGCGACGCACCAACTCGTTGAGTTGGGCGAAGCGGTCGGTGTGATCGCGGCCCAGTCCATTGGTGAGCCGGGAACCCAGCTCACGATGCGTACCTTCCACTCCGGTGGTGTGACCGAGAGTGACATCACCCACGGTCTGCCCCGCGTCGTTGAGCTCTTCGAAGCCCGTACCCCCAAGGGTGCCGCGGCGGTCGCGGAGTTCTCGGGCTCGGTGCGCGTGGAACTCATCGGTCGTGAGCGCAAGGTCACCATCATCGGCGACGAGGGTCAGGTCCAAGAAGAGTCGATCTCGATCGCTCGCCACCTCCTCGTCGAAGACGGCCAGGAAGTCGAAGTGGGGACACCCCTGCACGACGGTCCGCTCGATCCCAAGCTCATGATGAAGTTCCGCGGTACGCGTGAGACCCAGCAGTACCTCGTCGAAGAGGTCCAGAACGTCTACCGCGACCAGGGTGTGTCGATTCACGACAAGCACATCGAACTGATCGTGCGCCAGATGACCCGACGGGTCCAGATCGTGGACGCCGGTGACTCGCACTGGCTGCCCGGTGCGCTGGTGGACGTGAAGCTCTTTAACGACACCAACGACGACATCGAGGCCGAGGGCCGCGAAGGCGCTGACG
>DATHNV010000307.1:0-7686 GCA_035485615.1 Acidimicrobiales bacterium | reverse complement strand
ACAAGATGACGCGATCACCCACTGACAGTTGCGTCACGCCCGCACCGACTTCGGTGATCTCTCCGATTCCTTCGTGCCCGAGGATGCGGCCGGCTTGCACTTCGGGCACGTCGCCCTTGAGGATGTGCAGATCGGTCCCGCAGATGGTCGTGGCGATCATTTTGACGATGACGTCCGTGGGACGCTGAATCACCGGGTTGGGCACGTCTTCCCAACTCTTCTGGCCGGGGCCTTTGTAGACGAGAGCCTTCATGGCTACTTCTCCTTGCCCTTAGATGAATGAGAGATTGCTTGGTTCTAAGTGACCTAGCCATACTCGTTGGGCATGGAGCGCGTAAGTAGTGTCAAATGTCCCGTTGGGACACGCGGGTAGAGATCACGACCACGAGATGCGGTCTGCTTGATCCCGGGCCGAGCAGCCCGCTCAGCCCCCGTACACCTTGGCCGCCACGCAAAACACGTGGCCCTCGGGATCTTCCATCACCGTCCAGCTGTGAACGCCAATGTCGTGTTCTTCGATCACGCGCGCACCTAAGTCCACCAGACGCGCCACCCGGTTCTCACCGGGATCGATCAGATCGACGTGCACCCGGTTCTTCGTCGTCGCTGGTTCAGGCACCTTATGAAAGAACCACGCTGGCTGGGTTCGCTGCACGTTGGCACCGCCGTAGGCAAACGCTTCGCTACTCCCCTCATCGACGCTCTGGCCCAGCGCCGCCGACCAGAAGTTCGCCACCCGCCAGACGTCCTCACAGTCGAGTCCCACGTTGGCCACGCTGAGCGCCACGAGAGTCCTTTCGTACGAAGGGCTAGTTCACCAGCTCGTCGGGATTGGGGTAGACCTCGTCGGGCCCGGGAAACGAGCCCGCGCGCACGTCACTGGCGAAGTGCGAGACCGCCTCGGTGATCACCGAGCTCAGGTCGGCGTACTGGCGAACGAACTTGGCCGGGCGATTCTTGCCCAGGCCCAAGAGGTCGTGAAAGACCAGGACCTGACCGTCGGTGTCGGGGCCTGCGCCAATGCCGATAGTGGGAATGTCCAGCGCGGCGGTCACCCGAGTTCCCACGATGTTGGGCACCCCTTCAATCACGATGGCAAAGACCCCCTCGTCCTGAAGGATCTTCGCGTCGAGCTCCAACTGGTGTGCGGCTTCGCGGGTCTTGGCCTGCACCTTGAATCCCCCGAAGGCCAGCATGCTCTGGGGCGTAAGGCCGAGGTGTCCCATGACGGGAATCTCGGCGTCGAGTATCGCGCGCACCACGTCGCGGCGCACGCGGCCCCCTTCGAGCTTGACGCTGTCAGCGCCGCTGCGAATAATGCGCGCCGCGTTGCGCACGCTGTCTTCGATGCTGACGTGGTAGCTCAGCCAAGGCATGTCGGCGACGATGTGCACGTCGGGCTTGGCCGCAGCGACGGCGCGTACGTGGTGACAGATCTCTTCGACGCTCACGTGCAGCGTGTCTTCTTGGCCCATGACCACGTTCGCCACGGAGTCGCCCACGAGGAGCATGTCCACGCCGGCTGCGGCCACCAAGCGCGCGCCTGGCTCGTCGTAGGCGGTCACCATCACCAAGGGGGCGCTGCCGTTTCGACGCTTGCGCGCCTTGATCTGGGGGGCGGAGAGTTTCACTCGCCCACCTCGCGCGCCAGTGGCGCGCGGCGGCGCGAACGACGTCCCCCCGCCGCCCACTTGCGAGCCAGGTGGTGAAACGAGCACTCCACGCAGATCTCGACGGCGTAGCACTGCACCGGCTCCTCGCGCCGCTCAAGCTTGAGCAGTTCCGCCCGGGTCGCCGGACACGTACCGCCGGGGGGCAGGCGCACGCCAAAGACGTAGGTCACCTCCACCAGTTCGGCGTCGCCACAGACCGGGCAGGTCTCTCCGGTCTTGCGCCCGAGGTTGCGTCCGGCCCGCAGGAGTTCGGGGTGGGCGTCACACACGTCCTCGTAGCGCAGTAGACCCGTCGCGATTTTGGCGAGCAGCGCGCGGCGGACAAGCCCGAACTCGACCACGGCCCCATTGGCGGTGCTCGAACGGAATCGCTTATCCATTGGTGGTGATGCTACATCCGGCAAATACCTGGTCTGTACACACACCGTCACGCTCGATATATCGAAGTGATATGATGGATCGCGTGTTAGACATCGCGATCCTGGGCCTGCTGATGGAACGTGATCACCATGGTTACGAGATCCGAACTCAGCTCCGCGACCGGCTCGGAATGTGGGCGAATGTCTCCTTTGGATCGATCTATCCGGCCCTCGCGCGACTCGAACGTCACGGCTTCGTCGAAGCGGTGTTGCCCGTTGCGCCGCGACTGACCTCTCTGTCCACCGGTTCGCTTTCAGGCGAACGCGCCTCGCTGCGCTCGTTGCGCGCGAGCTCGGGACTCGGTCGGCGCGGCCGCAAGGTCTATCGCATCACCGCCGCTGGCCGTGAGGAGTTCGTCGCGCTCTTGAGCGACCCGTCGACGCTGGACTCGGCCAAGAACTTCTCATTGCGCATCGCTCTCGCCAAGCACCTCTCCTCGACGAGGCGGGTGGGGCTCTTAGAGCGTCGCCGCGCCGACCTGCTCGAGCGCCTGGCCGAAGTGAGAACCGGTGAGCGCAACGTCGAGCTCGACGACTACGCCCGGGGCGTGATGGAACACGCCGCCCGGGGCGTCGAACTAGATCTCGCTTGGATCGACGACATGTTGACCAGCGAACGCAGTAAGGAAACCTTCGCGACCGAAGCGAAGTAGGAAAGGAAGTCATGAGCAAGATTCGAGTAGCGATCGCGGGCGTGGGCAACTGTGCCAGCTCGCTGATCCAGGGTGTGACGTACTACCGCGACGCCAAGAAGGAAGACCACGTCCCCGGGCTGATGAACGTCGAGCTCGGCGGCTATCACGTCAGCGACTTAGAGTTCGTCGCGGCCTTTGACGTGGACGCCTCCAAAGTCGGCAACGACCTCGGCAAGGCCATCGACGGCGGCATGAACAACACCCTCAAGTTCGCCGACGTGCCCGCCTTGGGCGTCATGGTCCAGCGCGGCCCGACCTTGGACGGTCTGAACAAGTACTACCGCGCCGTCATCGAGGAATCACCCTTTGAGCCCGTCGACGTGGCGCGCGCCCTGCGCGAAGCCAAGGCCGACGTCCTCGTCTCCTACCTGCCCGTGGGCTCGGAAGACGCGCAGCGCTACTACGCCCAGGCGGCCATTGACGCCGGCGTCGCCTTCGTGAACGCCATTCCGGTCTTCATCGCCTCAGACCCCGTGTGGGCCAAGAAGTTCCGCGACGCCGGTGTACCCATCATCGGTGATGACATCAAGAGCCAGGTCGGTGCGACGATCGTGCACCGCGTGCTCACGCGACTCTTCGAAGACCGCGGCCTCACGTTGGACCGCACGTACCAGCTCAACGTCGGCGGAAACATGGACTTTAAGAACATGCTCGACCGCGACCGTCTCGAGTCGAAGAAAGTCTCCAAGACCCAGGCCGTCACCAGCCAGATCGAGTTCAACGACCTCGACGCCGACAACGTGCACATTGGTCCGAGCGACCACGTGCCGTGGCTGGAGGACCGCAAGTGGGCCTACATCCGCATGGAAGGCCGTAACTTCGGTGACGCGCCGCTCAACATCGAGCTCAAGCTCGAAGTGTGGGACTCGCCCAACTCCGCTGGCGTCATCATCGACGCGGTGCGCTGCGCCAAGTTGGCGCTGGACCGCGGCATCGGCGGACCGCTGCTCGGACCGTCGGCCTACTTCATGAAGTCCCCACCCGTGCAGTTCCACGACGACGTGGCCCACGACATGATCGGCGCCTTCGCCGAGGGGGCGGAGAACCCCGTCTGGCCGTAGTCGCTGACCTTTCCTAGGAGAATGCCCCCGCTTCGGCGGGGGCTTTCTTCATGTGTGGTCTCGTTGCGCCCACCAGGCGCGCAGTCGCACGGCGGCCTCGTCGGCATCGATCTCGCCCTCATCCAGGCGAATCTCCATCAAGAAATCGAGCGCCTCGCCCACCACCCGGCTCGGGCGGATACCCAGGATCTCCATGACCTGGACACCGTCGAGCGCGGGGCGAAGGCGACTGAGGTCCTCTTCTTCACGCAGTTCGCCGATGCGCGCCTCGAGCTCATCCATGCGCGCGGCCAGCATCTCGGCGCGCCGGGCATTGCGCGTGGTGCAGTCGCTGCGAGTGAGTTCGTTGAGCTGATCGAGCAACGGGCCGGCGTCGCGCACGTAGCGGCGCACCGCCCGGTCGCTCCAACCCAACTTGTAGGTGTGAAAACGCATGTGCAACTCGACGAGGGTCGCCACGTCGTCGATGAGATCCTGGGAGTACTTCAGTTCGGCCATGCGGGTGCGCGTCATGCGCGCGCCCACCACGTCGTGGAAGCGAAACGTCACGCCCTCGTCGGTGATGGCCCGGGTATTGGGTTTGGCGATGTCGTGAAAGAGCGCGGCCAGTCGCAGCGTCAGGTCGGGCGACGTCTTGTCGACCACCGCCCAGGTGTGCTTGAGCACGTCCTTGTGCTGATGGACCGGGTCTTGTTCCAGTTGCAGTTTGGGCAGTTCGGGGAAGAAGTACTCCGCCAGACCCGTGCGCACGATGAAGTCCAGACCCACCGAAGGTTGAGGGCTCAACAGCAGCAGGTCGAGCTCGCCGCGCACGCGTTCGGCCGAGACTTTTTGGAGTTGCTCGGCCATCGCCGAAGCGGCCGCCTCCACCGCGGGATCAATGGTCAACGAGAATCGTGCGGCGAATCTCGCGGCGCGCAGCATGCGCAGCGGATCGTCACGAAAGAGCACCTCGGGATCGATCGGCGTTCGCAGCGCACGATCGGCCAGGTCCTGAAACCCGCCGAAGTAGTCGAACAGGGTCTGCACCCCGGGAGTGTCGTGATTCACGGCAATCACGTCCAATGCGAGGGCATTGATGGTGAAATCGCGCCGCGAGAGGTCGGCCTCGAGGGAATCGCCCCACTCCACCGACGGTTTACGCGAGTGATCGACGTAGGCCTCGGAGCGAAACGTCGTCACCTCGGCTTTGATATCGCTCTCGCGCAGCGTGCCACCGATGGTCCCAAAGGCCCGACCCTGCTGCCAGAGCGCGCTGGTCAAGGGTTTCATCAGCCGTTCAATGTCGTCGGGCCGGGCGTTCGTCGTGAAGTCGATCTCGAAGTCCTCGCCCCTCTCGACGCCGAGCAACGCATCTCGCACCGAGCCGCCCACCGCGTAAAGGGAGAAGCCCGCGTCCGCGAACGCGTCGGCGAGCGGACGCGCGAGATGCGCGAGATCACGCAGTGCGTCGTGAGCGTTGGTGAAGGAAGTCACTGCGAAAGAAGGGTAGTGGCGCCAGGCTGCGCACCCACTCGAAGGTAGCCTTAGGGAGCAATGTCCCACCGACTGACGACCTGGTGGCGGGTGCTCAGCGTCGTACTCCTCGGCCTCGCCATGGCGACGTGGCCCTCGGCCTCGTGGGCCGCCACAACCACCTCTTTTTCCGTGCTGCACCAGGGGGCGGTGGCGTCGCTCTCCGCCAAGGGAACGGCGCGTTTTGGCACCACGATCGCCGTCTCACCGGCGTCGTCGAGCGCCCAGATGAGCGTCGCCCTCTACCCGGTCATCACCGTACGCAGCGAACTCGCGCCTATCGTGAGTGGCCAGGGTCCCGGAGTCGGGGCGATCGCGACGACGGGCACCTTTGACCTCAAGTGCCTGAAAAACGGGCAGGCCAACTTCATTGTCACCCTCTATACGGGCACGCTGCCCTCGCCGCCGCGCTCGTGTGATGGCGCTGCCCCGCGACTACAACTTTCGTGCTCGACGAACGGGTGCGGCGGGGTCTACCCGATTCGCTACGCGCTGAGCGCGAACGGCACCACGATCACCAAGTGGTCCCTCCTCAGCGTGCAGTCGGCCTCGGTCGACAAGCCACTTCAGGTCACCTTGATCGTGCCCATCACGCCGCGGGCCCTGCACCGACCCACGCACCTCATCGACGTCCTCAACACGATCGGACGATTCGCGAACACACCGGTGACCCTCGGTCTGAACTACTCCGTGCTCGCCGACATTCAACTCAACGCGGTCCACGGTCCTGCCTGGGTGAGCGCGCTCGAGAGCGCCATGCTGAGCCCGCTGCATCGAGTGATCGACGCGCCCTCGAGCACCATCGACTTCGCCGGTCTCGACGCCAACCATCTCGCCAGTCAGGTCGGCGAGCAGTTCACGTTGACCGGTCAACTGCTCGCCAAGATGACGAGTCACTACATGGACGATCCTGTCCTGCTGAGCGGCGCGCAGTCGCCCGCGAGCTTGGCCGCACTAAATCGATCCGGATTCAATGAGGTGGTCGTACCCGAAAGTGACCTCACCCAAGCGCCATCGTCCACCCTCACCTGGGGCACGCCGTTTCACGTCGCGGGCGCGGGTGCGCTGGTCGCGCTCAGCGAGGATGGGCCGCTCTCTCAACTCAGCCACGACAAAGCCATCGAGCCCGGACGGCGCGCCGCGATGGTACTCGCCACCCTGGCGTTTCTGCACTTCGAGGAACCCTTCGCCCCGAGCTCGCGCTCGGTCGTCCTCACAACTCCCGCCAGCGACACCTCAGACTCATTTCTCGACGACCTGCTGAGTGGCTTGCACGACAATCCCTTCAGTCAACTCGTCTCGCTCTCGCCCTCCTTTGGCAGCGCTCAAGTAGGTGCCAACGGCGCGCCGGTCGATCGCACACTCGCGGCGAGCCAGTCCTCGACCTGGTCGGCGCACAACGTCTCCTCGCTATTATCCCTGATTGGCGAGGTCAACTCCTTTGCGCAGAGTGTGCGGTCGAGCAATATCGCCACGGTTCTACGCGTGGCTGTTGCCTCCGCCGAGTCCGGTGGCGGACCGAGTGCGCGTCAAAGCGCTATCAACACCGCCACTCACCTGCTCGACGAGCAGCTTGCCCAGTTTTCGATCGACCAGAGCACTATCACGCTGGCCGGATCGGGCACCGACCTGCCTATCACGGTCCTCTCGCATCTTCATTACACCGTTGACACGGTCGTGCACTTCGTCACGGACCGCGTCTCGTTTCCGAAGGGCAACGCGGTCGGATTGGTGATGAACTCGCCCACCGAATCGATCCGAGTACCCGTGTCTGGCGCCCAGGGAAGTTCGCTGACTCTGCAGGTGATCCTCACCACACCCAACGGCCAGGTCGTCCTCGCCCGCACCGCGATCCAGGTACGCATCGCGGGCACGTCGGTGGTGGGATACGTCATTACTTTTGCGTCCCTCTTCGTGCTCGCGTGGTGGTGGTGGCGCACGATTCGACGTCGGCCTAAGGGTCGTCACGCCCGATGACCGTCACCTCCACTCACTCCTCGCGCGTGCTCTCGATGGCGAGCGGCACCCTGGTCTCGCGTGTGACGGGCTTCGCGCGCGTGCTGGTGCTCGCCTGGGTGCTCGGGTTCTCTGCCATCGCCGACGCGTTCAACCTGTCGAACACCGTGCCCAACATGCTCTTCGACCTCGTCTTAGGCGGTATCGCGACCGCCACCTTCATTCCGGTGTTCGTCGAGCGCCTGACCCTCGACGGCGAGCGTCGGGCCTGGAAGTCGATCTCGAGTGTCGTGAGCGCGGCGCTGATCGTGCTCGCGGGCGCGTCGATCATCGCCTGGTTTCTTGCCCCCTACATCATCGACGGCTT
>DATHNV010000306.1:0-4536 GCA_035485615.1 Acidimicrobiales bacterium | reverse complement strand
GGGAGCGTTCTTCGCTTTCGCTCCGTGCCCGACGGGTACGACCCCAGCGATCGAATGAGCGTCGAAGAGTACATTCGTGATCGCCAAAGTCGTGGCGAAATCGCGACGGGCATTCTCTACGTCAACGAGTCAGGCGCCGAGCTGCACGAACTCAATCACACGCCCGAGCAGTCCCTCGCGAGTGTGCCCTACGACAAACTCTGTCCGGGCAACGACGCACTCGCGCAACTCCAAGACGACTTTCGCTGATCGGCCCGAGCGCACAAAAAAATCGCGTTCGCGATAACTTGTACATTTTTTGGAGTGAAGCGGACCGTGAAAATCACGTGACGTTTTCGCGTCGTTCTCTTTTGGCCGAGAGTACCAATTCGAGTGTTCGCTAGAACGACACAGGCAAGTTTGAACTGACATTCAAAAGAAGTGCGTTGCACACTCGATCGAACAACATTCAAGCAACGCCGGGGCATTTCGAGCACTCGTCATTAACGTTAATAGTGATGGAAAACGTGTCGGATACGCCTACTCGAGTCGTTGTCATTGACGACGACATCGTGGTGTCAGAGATCATGGCCCTGTCCATCTCCAAAGAGAGGGGCCTCTCGCTCGTGGGCGTCGCGCACACCGATCGCGACGCCGCCAAGGTCGTGCGTCGCGAGCAGCCCGACGTCGTGCTCTTTAACTATCGCAAGGCCGACAGTCAGTACGTCCACATTGTTCGCGACGTCATCTCCAAGTCGCCTCGCTCGCGAGTGGTCTTAGTCTCGGGAGAGCGCAACCTTGACCTCGGACACGAGGCCCTGAACATCGGGTGCTCGGGCGTCGTCGGCAAGGACAGTTCGATCGCCGAGATCCTGAGCGCAATTCGCCGCGCCGCCCGTGGTGAGCTCGTGGTGAGTTCCCGCTCCATTAGCGCTCGTAGCGCTGCTGCGCTCATTAACTAAGAATTTCCTTCATCTGGCGCGTTGCGCGCCCCTTGCGCTGACCGAGTGACGACCTGCGTCGTTACGATGCAAGTGAGACCGATTTGATCGTTCGGTGACCGTTTTGTGGCCACCGTCAGGAAGATCGGGTCAGACATGGGAGGAAGAATGAACACAACGAAAGTTGCCCGCGTCGGGTTCTGTGTCGCCGCACTCGCACTGACGCTCTCTGGCGCCCTCGGCGGCGCGAGCGCCGGAGCTGCGACACCCAAACTTGTCGTCACGCCCTCAACGGGCCTACACAACGGCGAAAAGGTCAAGGTCTCAGGGTCAGGCTTTAAGCCTGGCGACCACGTCTACATCGTCGAGTGTCTCGCCAAGGCGAGTGGCGAGAACAACTGCAACATTCTGAACACGATTCCGGCAACGATCTCAAAGACGGGCAAGCTTCCGCTCACGACCTTCAAAGTCACGACCGGCAAGATCGGCAACGGAACGTGTGGCACGAAGGCGACCAACCTGAAGAAGTGCGCGGTCAGCGCCGGTAACGCCGCGGGCGGCGACTCGGCCGTCTTTCCCATCGCCTTCAAGCTGAAGGCCTAGCAATAGTTTGATCCCGAGGGCTCTCGCCCTCCGTCACGTCGTACCAGGCATCACCGTTCGAAGAACGTCATTGTGTGGAAGGGGCACATGGAGCACAACGGCGCAACGACCGCGCTCGCTAGCTCACTCGAGCGACGCCGCACCACGCTCGTGCACCAGCTCAAGGCGCACTTCAGTTTTGCGACCCTCCTCGCCATCCTTTTCCTGACGTTTCTCGACAACACCATCGCCAGTGCGGTCCTCACGAGTGTGCAGGCGAAGCTGCACGCCGGGGTCTCTGAACTCCAGTGGGTTGTGGGCGGCTATGCGCTGGCCTTCGCCAGTTTGATGTTGATCTGTGGCTCGCTCGGGGACAACTTCGGGCGCAAACGCATCATGTTGATCGGCGTGGCGATCTTCTGTTGCGGCTCGGTGGTGTGTGCGTTCTCCGACACCCCCACCCAGTTGATCATCGGGCGGGTCATTATGGGCGTCGGCGCGGCGGGTTCCGAGCCGAGCACGCTGTCGATGATTCGCCACATCTACCCCGACCGTCGCCTGCGGGCGCGAGCCCTCGGCGCGTGGGCGGCCGTGTCGGGCCTCGCTCTCGCGCTCGGTCCGGTCATCGGCGGGATTCTCGTCGGGCTATGGACCTGGCGCTCGGTCTTTTGGTTCAACTTCATCTTCGGCGGCATCGTGCTCGTGGTGGGCACGATCGCTTTGCCCGAGAGCGTGAACGAGGTGCGCCGACGCATTGACATACCGGGCTTCATCCTGGCGGCCATCGCGCTGGGGTGTGCCACGTTCGCCACGATCGCGGGCGAGACCTGGGGCTACTACTCCTCCAGCGTGCTCTCGCTCTACTCCATCGCCGGACTGAGTTTCCTGATCTACTTCGTCGTCGAGTCACGAACTACGTCGCCGATGCTGAACGTGCGCTGGGTCACCAACCGCGCCTTCGCGGGCTCGACGGTGATTGCCTTTACCAGCTACTTCGCCATCTTTTCGATCTTCTTCTTTGTCGCGCTCTATCTTGAGGTCGTGGCGGCAGTGAGCGCCTACTCCCTGGCGGTCGACTTCCTCCCACTCCTAGGCGGAATGATCGCCGCGTCGTTATTTACGGGTCGATGGGTGGGCCGCGTCGGATCGCGGATTCCCTTGACGGTGGGCTGTCTGCTCGCCGGCGCCGGGGTTCTCCTCACCGATATCGCCATCGGCCCCCACGCCGGACTGTCCACTCTGGGTTGGACCATGGGTCTGGCGGGAATCGGCTTTGGCATCATCGTCGTGCCGGTCAACGCGACCGCGCTCATCAGCATGCCCGCGGCGAACTCCGGTATGGCCGCGTCCACGATCAACACGAGCCGCGAGCTCGGCGCGGTCACGGGCGTGGCGGTGCTGGGCTCGATCGTGAACGGCCAGCTGACCGTCAATCTGACCCACAAGCTCACCGCACTCGGCGTCCCCAAGAGCTTTCAAAATGAGATCATCACGGCAGTCACGACCGGTACTGCCGCCTCGCGGGCCAATGCGGAAAAGAAGCACAGCACCGCCTTCGTGCGCCACCTGATCAATGAGGTCGTGCGCGCCGCCTACGGCGCGTTCACCCACGGCCTGAACCTTGCTCTTACGGTCTCGGGAACGCTCCTCCTGGTCTCGGGAGGAATTGCCTACTTCACGGGCACGGCCGATCGCCGTTCGATGGTGAACGACGAGCCCGAACTCAGCGAGACGTCGATCGCTTGAGCAGCATCTCCTGGACGCCGTTGTTGAGGCGCTGAAGCAAGACAGTGAGCTCGCGGACTTCGTCCGCGGTCCAGCCAGCACAGAGGTCTCGCAGCAGCGCACTGCGTCGTGCTTCTCGCTCTTCGAACTCGCGGCGCCCCGAGGCCGACACCGAGATCAGCGTCGCGCGACCGTCGGTGGGATCGGGACGCTGGATGAGCAGTCCCTCGTCCAGCAGGCCCTTGACGTAGCGACTGATCGACGTCTTGGTGACGAACAACTGGCTCGCGAGGTCGGACGCTCGGATCTCTCCGGCTTCGACAATGGTGCGCAGAAGTTCCACCTCGAGAGGAGTGTGGGTGGACGTGCTCAGCGCGCGCACCTGTTGCATGACTTGGCCGCGGCGAAGTCGACCCCACTCACGTTCGAGCGTCGTGCCGTTCACCGACGAGAGGTTGCGCTTGGCCATTGCGCTAATATTAGCAATATAGTTACTTTAAGTGACTAATTCCCAGAGGCCCCGAGTTTTCCTCGGCATTGAAACGAAAGGATGCGCGTGACGCACAATCTTCGCGCCGACACGATCACGATCAACGGATACAACGACGATGAGATCGAGGCCTACCTCGCCGTACCCACCGACGTCGAGAGTGTGGGTTCGATGATCATCATCCACCACATGCCCGGCTATGACGAGGGCACCAAGGAGATCGCTCGCAAGTTCGCGGCCAACGGCTACGCCGCTCTCATTCCGAATCTGTACTATCGCGCGGCCCCCGGAGCCAGTCCCGACGACGCCGCGGCCACGCAGCGCAGCCTGGGCGGAGTGCCCGACGACCAGCTTGTCGGCGACGCGAAGGGCGCGATGAACTACCTCAAGTCGCTGCCGATCTCCAACGGCAAGGTCGGGGTGATCCGCTACTGCTCGGGCGGGCGCCAGTCGTTCCTCGTGGGGCTGCGTCTACCGGTGAACGCGGTCATTGACTGCTACGGCGCGTTCGTCGCGGTGGATCCGCCCAGCGAGTACGGACTCAAGATGACGTCCTTGATCGGCGAGGTCGACCAACTCCAGGCTCCCCTGCTGGGCCTGTTCGGTGCCGAGGACAAGAATCCGACGCCCGAGCAGAACCAGCTGCTCGCCGACGCGCTGACCGCCGCGGGCAAGGAGTTCACGTTCCGCACGTTTGAGGACGCGGGGCACGCATTCTTCATGGTCGATCGGGTGAGTTTTCGGCCCGAGGCCGCCATCGAGGGCTGGAAGGACATCTTTACCTTTCTCGAACGCACGCTCGCCTAAGGAGTCATCGTG
>DATHNV010000305.1:0-3553 GCA_035485615.1 Acidimicrobiales bacterium | reverse complement strand
GAGCCGTCGGCGGAGAGAACCTCGCACATCACGAGGACGTCATTGGATCCGCGTAAGGGGTCGGGGACGACGAAGACCGGTTCCAACAGACAGTCGGAGTGTGCGCCGTCGGCCTGGTTCGTGCTCGATCCGTCAAAGCCCCACGCCGGCGGCGCCTCGCCGTCGGTCACGATCTTGGTCTTGCTGCGCAACTTCTGCGTGGGCTCGCTTCCGTCAATCCAGATGTACTCAGCCTGATACGACACCGATGCTCCTTACGTTGGTCACGTCTTCACGTGTCTTCGTCCAGTCTGATTGCTGGGCCCCGGTGGGGACCACGAGTTCTGTTAATGGCGTGTGAATATGTTGGGTCCCGCGCAGCGAAATTTCTTCGTGGCGAGAAGATGACCCCCCATTAGGCTTTCTGCGTGGCCACGCTGCGACTCGCCCTCGCCCAGATGAACGCCGTGGTGGGTGGATTCGCCCAAAACGTGGAGACCCTCACTCGCTGTCGCACCCAAGCCGCACTCCTCGGGGCCGATCTCGTCGTCACCCCCGAACTTTCCCTAATGGGGTACCCGCCCGAGGATCTGCTGCTCAAAGAGGGATTCATCGAGGCGAGCGCCCAAGCGCTCCAGGATCTCGCCAAGTCCGACAATCTTCCGCCCATCTTGGTGGGCACCGTCGTGCCCGAGGGCACCTTCGGCGTGAAACTCGCCCCGTCCAGCGACGGGCGCGACGAGGTCAACGTGATGGAAGGACCGCGGCGACCGCACGTGGCCAACGTTCTGGTGGCACTGGGTAGTGACGGGGTCGTGGCGAGCGTCGCGACTAAGCGGTTGCTGCCCAACTACGACGTCTTCGACGAGCGTCGCTACTTCCACCCCGGTGTCGGGCCGCAGTCGATCATCAACGTCGGCGGCGTGGCGGTGGGCATGTTGGTGTGCGAGGACGTCTGGACGACCATGGGTCCGGCCGCGGAACTGGCACTCCAGGGCGCGACGCTGTTGGTCGTGGCGAACGCCTCGCCGTACGCGCGCGGCCGACGCGAAGAGCGAGAACTGGTGATCGCCGAACGGGCCCGCGAGACGAACTGTCCCATCGCCTACGTGAACCTGGTCGGCGGACAGGACGAGTTGGTCTTTGATGGCCAGAGTTTTGCGGTGGACGCTCACGGCGAGGTCGTCGCGCGCGCCAAGGCGTTCAGTGAAGACCTGTTGATCTGTGAGCTCGAGGCGCGCGACTCGAACGTGGGCACTCCGATCTCCTCGGGGTACGCACGCGATGAGTCGCGCGCACGCGCCACGACGGTCAACCGTCTGGAGTTGGTGCTCGATGCGCGACAGGAGATCTACGACGCCCTGGTCATGGGGACGCGGGACTACTTGCGCAAGAACGGCTTTCGCGAAGCGATCGTCGCGCTCTCGGGTGGGATTGACTCCTCCCTCGTGGCCGCCATCGCGGTGGACGCCGTAGGCGCCCGCGCGGTGCGGGGATTCACGATGCCGAGTCGGTTCTCTGCGGACAGCTCGACGCTGGACGCCGACGACCTGGCCGCGCGCCTTGACTTTGACGTGACGGCGTTGCCGATCTCGGATCTGCATCGCGCCTTCGCTGGCTCGCTCGAACCGGTGCTGGATGGCGAACCCACGGGGCTGACCGATGAGAATCTTCAGTCGCGCATTCGTGCGGTGCTCATGATGGCCATCTCGAACGACACCGGGGCCATCGTGCTCACCACCGGCAACAAGTCCGAGGTCGCAGTGGGATACTCCACGCTGTACGGCGACTCAGCGGGAGGCTTTGCGGTCATCAAGGACGTGCCCAAGACTCTCGTCTACGAACTGTGTCGGTACCGCAACGAGATCGCCCGGCGCGACGGCGACCCTGAGCCCATCCCCCAGTCGGTGCTCGACAAGGCGCCCTCGGCCGAACTGCGCGAAGACCAGCGTGACGATCAGTCCCTGCCGCCCTACGAGATACTCGATCCGCTCTTGGAGCTGTACGTGGACAACGACGCCACGGCCGAAGAGATCATCGCGCTGGGCTACGACCGTGCGCTCGTCACTCAGATCACGCGCCTGGTCGATCGCAGCGAGTACAAGCGTCGCCAAGCCCCCCCGGGCGTGCGGATCTCGAAGAAGGCGTTTGGACGAGACCGGCGCATGCCGATCACCAACGCCTTTCGACCCGAAGCCTGATGTCGCGCTCGTCGCTCGAGCACCTCCTACCCCTCTTCGACTCGACCTATCGGGTTCTGGGCGAGAGTGCCCCGCGCCTCACCAACGACGCGTACACGGTGCGGACCTACGAAGCGGCCCGCGCGCTGGGCGAGGTCGCGCTCTCACTGCGCGAGGAGCTTGGCGAGGTCGATGACACCTCCAACGATGCACTCGAGTCGGTCCTGCGCAAGTCTGCCGAGGGCGACCCGTCGGGAGCCTTACTGATGTACTGCTTCTCCTCCCTGGTGGGATCGCGCCTGCTCGTGTCGCTGCGCGATGCGCGAGAGTTCGCGCAACTCAGCGAGGAGGAGTTCGCGATGCTGAGCGAAGCCTCAGGCGTCGTGCTCGCCGAGATGGTCGGTGTCGGAGAGATCGCCAAAAACCAGGGCCCCATTGAGGACGACACCTGGCAGGAGCGAGCCCGTGCGCTGAACCAATCACTCGACGACGCCGGGTACGCCGAGAGTTTCGGGTATTCCCGGTAAGTTGCCTACCTCCGTATAACTAGTAGTAGCGGGGGCGAACACCCCCTTGGGAAGAGGAATCCATGGCGAAAGACCGTATAGATCGTGACGATGAAGACCTCGTACGTCTCTACCTCTCCGACATTGGCCAGTACACCCTGCTCACCAAGGACGACGAAGTTCACCTGGCCCAGACGATCGAGGAAGGCCGCGAGGCCAAAGCCGAGCTCGAGTCGGCCGAGAACGACAAGAAGATCAAGCTGACCCCGAGCCGCAAGCAGGCTCTCAAGCGCGCCGCGCACCGGGGCGACCAGGCCGAACGTGACTTCGTCCAGTCCAACCTGCGCCTCGTGGTCTCGATCGCCAAGAAGTACCAGGCGTCGGGCCTGCCCCTCTTGGACCTCATCCAGGAAGGCAATCTCGGCCTGATGCACGCCGTCGAGAAGTTCGACTGGCGCAAGGGCTTTAAGTTCTCGACCTACGCCACGTGGTGGATTCGCCAAGCGATTACCCGCGGTATCGCCAACACGGGTCGCACGATTCGTCTTCCGGTGCACGCCGGCGACACGCTCGCGCGCGTGCAAAAGGCGCAGTCACGCCTCGAACTCAAGTTCGGTCGTCCGCCGACCATCAAGGAACTCTGCGAAGAGTGCGAGATGCCCGAAGACAAGTTGATTGAAGCCCTGCGCTTTCGCTCCGAGCCCATCTCGCTGTCCGAGCCGCTGCGCGAAGATGGCGACGCCGAGCTCGGCGACGTGGTTGAGGACCGCTCGGCCGAGTCGCCCTTTGACGTGGCGGCCGTCAAGATGATGCCCGCCGCCATCGAAAAGCTGCTGCAGCCACTCGACGAGCGCGAGCAGAAGATCCTGCGCATGCGTTTTGGTCTCG
>DATHNV010000304.1:0-6422 GCA_035485615.1 Acidimicrobiales bacterium | reverse complement strand
CGTGAGTACCGCTACCTCGTCTTGGAGAGCGATGCGCCCGGACTCGACTCCACCAACGTCTGGGCCTGGTCGGTCACCGGGCCGCTTGATCTGGCGGCGATGAATCGAGCGTGCGCTGACGTGATCGGCACGCACGACTTTCGCGCGTTCTGCCGGCGTCCCACGGGCGGCCCGGCTGGCGAGCCCCTCCTGCGACGCGTGCTCACCGCTCACTGGGAGCGCCTCGACGACGAGTGGGTGATGAGCCCCCATCATTCGCCAGCACTTCGTTTCACGATTCGGGGCCAGTCCTTCTGCCACAACATGGTGCGCTGCCTGGTCTCCACGATGGTCGCCATTGGGCGAGGAGAGCTTGACGAAGAGGAAATCACGATGCGGCTGTCCACGGGGGATCGCTACCAATTGCCCCAGCCGGCTCCGGCGGCGGGACTCGCGCTGATCGGTGTGGGTTACGACGAGGGGCCGGCGTAGGCTCGCTTTTGGTGGGAGCAATGAACACGCTGGCCGAACGAGTGAAGGCCGCGCTTGGGTCAGGTGACGCATCGGCCTTCGCTGACCTGCTGGATCCGGACGTGACATGGGGAGCTCCCGGAGCGCTCACGCCAACCTGCAAGAACCGCAATCAGGTACTGAACTGGTACCAACGTGCCCAGGAGTCGGGCGTCCAGGGCACCGTGACCGACGTCGAAGTGATCGGCGACCGACTGGTGGTGAGCCTGATGGTCCGCGGCACGGAGGGCGCTCGTGAGCGCGGTGGTTCAATTCCGCGGTTTCAGGTGCTGAGCGTTCGCGACGACCGGATCACTGACATCGTCGGTTTTGACGACAAGGAAGAAGCGCTCTCGCACGCACGCTAGGTTCTGCCCCCGCGAACTCTCCACGATTTTCCATGAGGAGTTCGCGCACCCGTCGATAGGCTGATTCCCATGTCTGAACTACTACCCGCAGGAATCAATCGTGACGATCTCAGCACTGAGATTCGTCCCCAGGACGACCTCTATCGGTACGTGAACGATCGTTGGATGCAGAGCACTCCGATACCCGCCGACAAGTCCGGGTACGGCGCGTTCGAAGTGCTTCGAGAAGAGTCCGAAGCAGCCATCCGAGAAATCGTCGAGGCGGCTGGTGCGCTCAGCGAGAGCGTTGACGCGAAGAAGGTCAGCGATCTCTACGCCAGTTTCATGGACGAAGAGCGCATCGAAACCCTCGGCTCCGAACCGCTGCGCGCCGATATGGCCCTCGCGGACTCGGTGACCTCATTCGACGAGTTAGTGCGCGTCGTGGGTGAACTGCAGCGCGCCGGACTGTCGGGCTTCTTTGGCGTCTTCGTCGACACCGACCCCGGCAACCCCGAGCGCTACCTCGTCTTCCTCGAACAAGGTGGGATTTCTCTGCCCAACGAGAACTACTACCGCGAAGAGCAGTTCGCCTCGGTCCGCGAGGCCTACGTGGTGCACATCGAAAAGATGTTTGAACTGGCGGGTATTGACGACGCGCGTGCTCGAGCCCAGCGGGTCTTCGACCTCGAGACGGCCATTGCCAAGCGCCACTGGGACAACGTCGCCACCCGAGACAGCGAAAAGACGTACAACCCCATGGAGTGGACCAGCGTGCGCGATCTCTTCGCCGCCGGGCTCCCCGACATCGCCGACGTCACCCTGGATGTCTGGGCCAGCACCTTCGGGGCGCCCGAGCACGCCCTCGATGAGGTCGTGGTTCGCGAGCCCAGTTTCTTTCGCGACCTCGCTGAACTCTTTGACGAAGGGCGCCTGGACGCGTGGCGCGACTGGCTGCGCTGGCGGATCGTGCGTGGCTACGCACCGTATCTCTCTCGCGCGTTCGTCGATGAACAGTTCGACTTCTACGGTCGTACGCTCACCGGCGCACAAGAACTGCGAGCACGCTGGAAGCGCGGCGTGTCGATCGTGGAAGGGGCTCTCGGCGAAGCGGTGGGTCAGATCTACGTTGAGCAACACTTCCCTCCGCTGGCCAAGACGCGCATGGATGAGTTGGTCGCCAACCTGATTGAGGCGTACCGCCAGAGCATCTCGACGCTCGACTGGATGACGCCCGCCACCCGGGAGCGCGCGTTGGAGAAGCTCGCGGCCTTTACGCCCAAGATCGGCTACCCGGTCAAGTGGCGCGACTACTCGGCACTCGTGATCGAACCCGAGAGCCTGATCGCGAATGTCCGCAGCGCAAACGCCTTTGAGTTTCAGCGCGAACTCGCCAAGATCGGTGGGCCGATCGATCGCGATGAGTGGTTCATGACGCCCCAGACCGTAAACGCGTACTACAACCCGGGCTTTAACGAGATTGTCTTTCCCGCGGCGATCCTGCAGTGGCCCTTCTTCGTGGCCGATCGTGACGACGCGGCGAACTACGGCGGAATCGGAGCGGTGATCGGTCACGAGATCGGTCACGGCTTTGACGACCAAGGCTCGAAGTTCGACGGTACGGGCAAGCTGATCGACTGGTGGGAGCCGGCTGACCGCGACGCCTTCGAGGCGCGCACGAAGGCCCTCATCGATCAGTACAACGCGCTGTCGCCCGCCGAAACGCCGGGACAGCACGTGAACGGCGCACTCACGATCGGTGAGAACATCGGCGACCTCGGTGGTCTGGGAATTGCGTGGCAGGCCTATCTCATCGCCCTGAAGGGGGCCGAGCCGCCCGTCATCGACGGCCTCACTGGGGCGGAGCGTTTCTTACTCTCCTGGGCGCTGTGCTGGCAGTACAAAGCGAGGACCGAAGAAGTCGAACGACGCCTCGCCATTGATCCGCACTCGCCGCCGGAGTTCCGCTGCAATCAGGTGGTGCGAAACATCGATGAGTTCTACGAGGCCTTCGGCGTCGCCGAAGGCGATGCCCTCTGGCTGGAGCCCGACCAGCGCGTGTCGATATGGTGATGCGGTGAGTGAGCGAGACCGTCTGATCGAGTGTCTCGATACTCAGCGCGAGCACGCGCTTGGCATTCTCGAGGGGCTGAGCGACGAAGAGCTACGTCGCCCGGTCCTGCCGTCGAACTGGAGTTGTCTCGGTTTGGTCAAGCACCTGGCACTCGACGTCGAGCACTACTGGGTGCGCTGCATTGTGGCCGGTGAGTCGTTGGATTTCTTCCGCGAGAACGGCTTGGAGAACGACGGGGCGTGGCGAGTGGCGCCCGAGGAGACGCCCGAAGCGATCTTTGATCTCTACCGCGCTGAGTGGGCGCGTTCCAACGAGATCCTTTCCGTGACACCGCTCGATCAGGCCCCTGCCCAGATCGACGACTGGTGGGGCGACTGGGAAGTCCCCGACGTGGGTTTCATCGTCTTGCACATGATCGAAGAGACCGCGTGCCACGCGGGCCACCTCGATGTGGTGCGCGAACTCTTCGATGGGCGTCAGTGGATGGCTTTCAGTGCCACAGGCCCCGTGGAGACGACGAGCGCGCCGGAGTGACCGCCGAGTAGGCTAGATGGGCTCCCCTGGGGGACGTATTTGGCTCGCGATTTTACGAAACTTGCCCTCGAGGGGCCATATTTCGTAGGATGGAGGGTCCCCCTCGGACCCTGTTGGGGCCATTTCGATTGAATTCGCTGAAGGAAGAACTGTGAAGACGTACTCGCCCAAGCCCGCGGAACTGACGCGTGACTGGTTGGTCATTGACGCCGAGGGACTCGTCCTGGGCCGGGTCGCCACCGTGGCGGCCTCCCTGCTGCGCGGCAAGCACCGCACGTTCTTTGCCCCCCACGTCGACACCGGTGACTACGTCATCATCGTCAACGCTGACAAGGTCGTCGTGACCGCCAACAAGGCGGCGTCGAACTTCCATTACCGCCACTCGGGGTACCCGGGTGGACTGCGTGCCACCTCCTGGCAGACCTTGATGGACACCGACCCTGAGAAGTTGGTGAGCGACGCGGTGCGCGGCATGATCCCCAAGAACCGTCTCGGACGCGCTCAGATGGACAAGCTGTTCGTCTACGCCGGCGCCGAGCACCCCCACGCGGCCCAGCAGCCCAAGAGTTTTGACACCTCGGCGATTCGCCGCGGTTAAGGAGCAACGTGACCACACCCCTCACTCAGACCACCGGCCGACGCAAAGAGGCGGTCGCGCGTGTTCGTCTTCGCCCCGGTACTGGCACGATCACGATCAACTCACGTGCCTTTGACAACTACTTCACCTCCGCCACGCACCGTCAGATGGTGATGGAGCCGCTGCGCCTGCTCGACACCCAGACCACCTACGACAGTGACGCCACCATCGAAGGTGGCGGAGTGGCTGGACAGGCCGGTGCCCTGCGCCTGGGAATCTCACGTTCACTGCTGGAGATCGACGAGGGCGCGCGGCCGGCTCTCAAGAAGGCCGGCCTGTTGACCCGTGACTCGCGCAAGAAGGAGACCAAGAAGTACGGTCTCAAGAAGGCGCGCAAGGCTCCTCAGTACTCCAAGCGTTAATGGGTATGCCCGTGCGCTTTGGCACGGACGGCATCCGAGGACGCGCGAGCGACGAGATCACTCCGGACCTCGCGTATCGACTCGGACGCGCCGTCGCTGTTGTCTTTTCGGTGCCGATCTTCGTGGGGTACGACACGCGCGAGAGTTCGCCCAACCTGGCTGCGGCCGTGCTGGCCGGACTGGCCGACGGGGGAGCGACAGGGATAAACCTCGGGTACTTCACGACGCCGGGCGTGGCCGTGATCGCCCAGCAGCGTGGCGGCGCGGGTGTGGTCGTCTCGGCCTCGCACAACCCCTACTACGACAACGGACTCAAGGTTCTCGGCCTTCAGGGCGGGAAACTGGATCACGCCACCGAAGCCGCGGTCGAGAGCGCGCTGAATGTGGCCGAGAGCCCATCGGTGAGTGCGTTCGTCGCGCACGAGATTGACGAGACCGCCCAACACGACTACGTGCGCCACCTGCGCGAACTGGCGCCGGCCGATCTCTCGTCACTTTCGATCGTGGTGGACTGTGCGAACGGCGCCGCGTCCCACGTGGCTCACGAACTCTACGGGTCGACGGGGGCTGCGCTCACCTTCATTCACGATCAGCCCGACGGACGCAACATCAACGTCGAGTCGGGCTCGACGCACGTCGATGCTCTGGTGGCGGCGGTGCGCGACGCGGGCGCGGACCTCGGCCTCGCCTTTGACGGCGACGCCGATCGACTCATCGCGGTCGACGCCGAAGGTACGGTTCGCGACGGCGACGACCTCATGGTGCTCTTCGCGCTCGATCGCTTCGAACGCGGAGTTCTGGGTGGCGGGATCGTCGTGACCTCGATGAGCAACCTGGGTCTCACGCGCGCGCTGAGCGCGGCCGACATTGAGATCGAAGAGACCGACGTGGGCGACCGCAACGTGTTGCTCGCCCTCGAAGACCGATCCTGGATTCTCGGCGGCGAACAGTCCGGGCACGTCATCTTCCGCGATCTGGCGCCCACCGGGGACGGAATGCTCACCGGGCTGATCTTGGCCGAGTTGATCGTGCGCCGCGGGTCGCTCGCTGATCTGGCTGGAGGGGCGTGGCGCCGCGTGCCCCAGTCACTGTTCAACGTGTCGCGTGATCATTTCAGTGACGACGACGTTCAGAAGATCTTCAACGAACTCTTAGAGGACTACGGCGTCGATCGTGCCGACGTGCGCCTGCTGGTTCGACCCTCGGGGACCGAGCCGTTGGTGCGCATCATGATCGAAGCGCTCAACGCGGAGTTCGTCGAGGTCTTCAGCGAACGGCTCACTTCCCTTTACGCCTAGCCACCGACGAGGGCGTAAAATCGTCCGAGTAGGCTGGTTCCATGTGCGGCATCATTGGGGTGGCGGGCTCCAGCGAGACGCTCGACACGCTGCTCGAAGGCCTGGCGCGCCTGGAATATCGCGGATACGACTCGGCTGGAGTGGCCTTGGTCCGTGCTGGCGAGACCTGGCGAGCACGCACCGCCGAAGGTACCGAATCGGTCCAAGCCCTCAAACGCGAGTGCGAACACGCGCCGCGGGGTTTCACCTCGGGTATCGGTCACACCCGTTGGGCCACCCACGGCGCACCCGAAGCGGTCAACGCTCACCCTCATCTTGACTGTTCGGGTCACATCGCTATCATTCACAACGGAATTATTGAGAATCACGCCGACCTGCAGGAAGCTCTGGAGGCCAAAGGCCACCTCTTCAGTTCACGTACCGACTCTGAGGTGCTCGCGCACCTCATCGAAGACGAGCGACACCAGGGCGCAGAACTCATCGAAGCGGTGCGTCGAAGCCTGCTCATGGTGCGCGGCGCCTTCGCCGTGGCGGCGGTCGACGCGACCGAACCCGACGTGATCGTGGCGGCTCGGCGCATCTCACCGCTCATCGTGGGCACCGCTCCCGGCGTGACGTACCTCGCCAGTGACATTCCCGCGATCCTGGATCGTGCGACGGCCTTCTACGCGGTCAACGACG